>CAYMPK010000001.1:0-1078 GCA_964392145.1 uncultured Actinomycetes bacterium
TGTTTGCCGTAGGACTCGACGTCAACGGCAGCGAGCTTGTTAGGGGCCTGAGTGCGGGCCTCTCCGACGACGTGGTCGTGACCGGCGGCCTAGCTGCAGACGGACCGTGGTTTCAGCGCACCTGGGTGCTGGGTACCCACGGACCGCAGAACAACATCGCAAGCGCGGTGGGCTTCTACGGGGACCGCTTTCAGGTGGGACACGGATCTCGCGGAGGGTGGGAGAGCTTCGGCCCGGAGCGCGAGGTAACGAAGTCCCAGGGGAACGTGCTCTTCGAGATCGATGGCAAGCCCGCTCTGACCCTGTACAAGATGTACCTCGGCGAACTCGCCGCGCAACTCCCGGGCAGCGGACTTCGCCTCCCGCTCGCTCTGCGCGAAAGCACCGATACCGATCGGCATCTAGTGCGGACTGTGCTCGCCGTCGATGAATCAGCGCAGAGCCTGACGTACGCCGGCGACGTGCCCCAGGGGTCTCTCGTGCAACTCATGCGGGCAACGTCGGATGAGTTGGTGGAGGGCGCAGAGGCCGCTGCTCGTGAGGCCGCCGCCGGCGGTCCCCTCGATCCCGTGCTTGCCCTGGCGATCTCCTGCGTCGGACGCCGGATGGTTCTCGGAGAAGGGACCGAAGACGAGTTGGAGGTCGTCTCGAATGTGTGGCCCCCCGGGTCGAGCCAGGTCGGCTTCTACTCCTATGGAGAACTCTCTCCCTTTTCCGACGGCGGATGCGACCTGCACAACCAAACCATGACGATCACCACGTATGGGGAACGTGAGGACGACGCGGATGGATGATCTGAACCCGCTGCTGTTGCGGCAGCTCACCCGACTCGGACTCTCCGTGGACGCCCCGCCCCAGGACACCGGCTCCTGGGTTGCACTGCTCCGGCGCATCGCAGCCGCGTATGACGAAAGTCGGCAGGATCGCTACTTGATGGAGCGCGCGCTACGGCTGTTAAAATGTAGCAGAGAAAACGGCGTTGATGGCGGGACTAATAACGGCTGGGCCACAGTCTGCGCAGAGGGCGTGAGCGCGCCCCCCATCCTCCATGTTGAGTATAGCCACCCAGCCTGTGTTT
>CAYMPK010000001.1:1088-50656 GCA_964392145.1 uncultured Actinomycetes bacterium
ACCTGATGGAGCGCGCGCTACGACTGGTCTCGACCGAGATGGAGGAGCTCAACGCCCAATTGAAGGCCCGGGCCGAGAGTCGGCTGCGTGACGAGCGCGATCGACTCGAGGCGGTGATCCGTGCCCTCACCGACGGCTTCGCAAGCCTCGATCTGGATGGCGCGCTGACCACCGTCAACCCTGCCGCTGAGGAGATGTTCGGATCGGTTGCGCTCGGAGATCATCTGCTGGCGCACCTGCGTCTGAGCCCTCCTGCCAAGACGACCTCGCACAGAGCGGCCGGCACGGAGGGTCAGGGTGACGTGGGCCATGCGGAACTTCAGACCGAGGTACTCGCCAGAGTGATCGACGGCGAAGAATTCCGCGATGATCGGGCGGTTCTAGTCCGGGATGGCTTGAAGGACTTGCCCGTCAGCCTCCTGCTCTTTCCCATCCGGCAGGCGGGTGTAGTGACGGGCATCGGCGTGACCGTGCGCGATGTCAGCAAGTCCATCACCGACGACCGCAGGCTGCGCAGGTTGGCTCGCGCCGTTGACGCCAGCGCGGATGCCATCCACATCACCTCCCTAGAGGGAGAGATCGAGTACGTGAATGCGGCCTTCGAGGAGGTGACCGGTTGGCCCGCTGAGCGGATCCTGGGGAGGAACACCTCGATCCTTCACCCGAGCGTCGGGGCGGAGGTCTTTGCCGACATGGTCACAGCACTGGCGGCCCAAACCTCGTGGACCGGTCGACTGCTTACCGCCCGCTTCCTCGGACCCGGGGCCGGGCCCGAACCCGCGACCTACTGGGCGCAGGCCACAATCGCCCCCTACTTCGACGATGCTGGAAAGCCGTTGGGGTACGTCGCCCTGCACCACGATGTGACGGATGAAGTGGCAGCTGAAAGGAGGGCCTCCGCGGAAAGACTCGCTGCCCGGCTTCGGCTTCAGGTGGCAGAGGAACTGCATGGACCCGGCACTTTGGGCGATCGGCTGAAACGAGCGTTGCAGGTGCTCGTGGATGGCCTACCGGAGGATGGCGGCGGCGAGTGGACGGCTGTCTTGGTGGCGCCCACAGGCGTCGACGGCAAGGCCGCCTTGGCCGCCGGCTTCGGGTCAGACCGATGGCGCGAAATCGTCGAGCATAGTTTGGGCGAACCCCTCGATTCCGTCGCTGGTTTCCGACGTTTCGGCCCGGACCAAGGTTCGGTCGCCGCGGGAGCCATGATGGGACTCACTGCGCCCCTGACCATTGAGAGCGGAACCCAGGGACGCTTGGTTCTGTTCGCCAAAAGCCCGTTTCCGAGGCAAGACGCCGTGAAGGACGCCGTTACAGCCATCGCTGACATGTTGGGACTTGCGATTGCAGAGGAGCGGGCTCGCAGCGCCGCGGAGTCGGCCCGTGAAGCCGCGGTTGCTTCGATGCAGGCTAAGTCACAGTTCCTCGCCAACATGAGTCACGAGATCCGCACTCCCATGAACGGTGTGCTGGGAATGCTGAACATGCTCACGTTCACCGACCTCGACGCGAACCAGCAGGAATACGTCACGGTGGCACATTCCTCCGCGGAAATGCTGCTCAAGGTCATCAACGACATTCTGGACTTCTCGAAGATCGAGGCCGGCAAGGTTCATCTGGAGAACATCCCCTTCGACCTGAGGGCTCTCACAGAGGAGGTCGCGTCGCTGTTTGCGCCGCTGGCCTCAGCCAAGAACCTGGAACTCTCCAGTTTCGTACCTCCAGAGATGCCCACCGGGGTCAAAGGGGATCCGACCCGGCTACGCCAGGTCCTGGTCAATCTGATTGGCAACGCCCTGAAGTTCACTTCCAAGGGCGAAGTCTCCGTCACCGCCTCGCTGGTGGACGAGGACTCGGGAGCGGCGCAGATCCGGTTCGACGTGATCGATACCGGCATCGGCATGAGCGAGTCAGTCGTGGCCGGATTGTTCACCTCCTTCACCCAGGGGGATGCCAGCACTACTCGCAAGTTCGGCGGCACAGGTCTGGGACTGACAATCTCGCGCGAGCTCGTCGTCCTCATGGGCGGGACTATCGAGGTCTCCAGCGAAGTGGGGACCGGAACAACCTTCAGCGTCACCCTGCCACTGGAACTGCAACCCGCCTCCGCGTCACAGGGCGCCCTAATCGGTGAGGGATCGGAGACCAGGGTGCTCGTGGTGGACGACAACCAGACAAATCGCCTTATCTTGGAGCACTATCTCACCGGTTGGGGCCTGGAGCATGATTCCGCCGTCGATGGCGTTCAGGGGTGGCAACTGATCCGTCGGGCGCTCGAGCGAGGTCGCCCTTACAGGATCGTGCTGCTGGATATGCAGATGCCCGAGTTGGACGGCCTGGGGTTGGCGACGAGGATCAAGGCCGACCCGAGGTTGGACCATACGAAAGTCGTCCTCGTCAGTTCATCGGGATCTGAGTCCGCCAACGCGCATGCGGACCTGATCGACTACTGCGCCAACAAGCCCATCCGGCAGTCGGTGATTCGCGCCATCCTGCGCGAGATCCTCACACCAACGACGCCCACCACGGCAAAGTCGGACACCGCCGACCAGGGCTCGATGAATCTGAGCGGTCGTGTGCTCCTGGTCGAGGATACCTTCATCAACCGTCGGGTCGGCGAAGAGATGCTGACTCGCCTGGGGCTCAGTGTCTCACTGGCGGTGGACGGTAGCGATGCCCTTGAAGTGCTGGCAAAGAACGAGTTCGATGTGGTGCTCATGGATTGCCAAATGCCGGTCAAGGACGGCTTTGAAGCGACCAGGGAGTTTCGGAGCGCGGAGTCGGCGTCACAACACTTGCCGATCATCGCGCTCACCGCCGACGCGATGGTCGGTACCGAGGAAAAGTGCCGCAGCGCGGGCATGGACGGATACCTCAGCAAGCCCTACACCCTTGCCGACCTCTCGGATGCGCTACGTCCATGGCTCGGTGAAGAGACCGAACAGGACTCCGCCACCAGCACCGTGGAAAAGGCGGAACCCATCACGGTCGAGGAGGCACAACCCACCACGACCCTGGGCGCGCCAAGGATCTCCAATGAGGATGCTCGCGTCAGCGATCTGGCGAGCTTCGCCATTCTGGACACCCCCCCGGAAGACGTCTTCGACAGCATCACCCACCTCGCCAGTGCGCTGCTCGATATGCCGATCTCGTTGGTCTCGCTTGTCGATGACGAACGGCAGTGGTTCAAATCCCGCGTCGGACTCGATGCCACCCAGACGCCCCGCGAGCAGGCCTTCTGCGGCTATACCATTCTCGGTCCGGAGGTCTTCGTCGTCGAAGACGCGACCAGCGACCCACGCTTCGCGGCGAATCCGTTGGTGACGAGCGAGCCGCAGATCAGGTTCTACGCCGGCGCTCCCCTGACCTCCGCCTCGGGCTTCAATCTCGGCAGCCTGTGCGTCATCGACACCAAACCGCGGACGATGGATCCGGAGCAGCGAAGGATCCTTGCGGACCTTGCTGCGCTGACCTGCCGGGAACTGGAGCTGCACAAGGCGGCGGCCACCGACGGCCTGACCCAGGTGTTGAGTCGTACCGGCCTGCTCGCCCAAGGGCCATCCGAAATCGCCCGCGCGCGGGCGGCCAATCGTCCACTGGCAATCGTGGTTCTCGATGTCACCAACCTGGACTCGATCAACGACACCCTGGGGATGGCCGGCGGCGACGTGGCGCTGCGCTGCGTCGCCGACCTATGCCGGGCGAACCTGCGGGTAGGCGATCTGGTCGGACGGCTCGGCGACGATGAGTTCGGACTGATCCTGCGCGATGCCCCCACAGACATCGCCCGGGAGCACACCCAACGGCTCCTCTCCACTATCGAGGACCAGCACATCTTTCCCCTCGAGCACGCCGTGCGGCTCTCGGCAAACGCCGGGATCGCGATCGTGGTCCCCGATGAGGTGGACCTCGCGGCGGGGTGGGAGCGTGCGGAGGCGGCACTTCAACTTGCCAAGGCCCAGGGCCCTGGCCACCTCGTCGTCGACTGATCGGGATCCTCCGGACAGGGGCTGGGTCAGTCCCGGGACAGCGGGCTGAAGGCGGTCTCCCTGAGCCGCAGGGCCACAACGGCCGCCGCCACACACCAGATGGCGACGTACCAGGGGAACACCGCCGCTAGACCGGCACCGGCCAACCACGTGGAGATCATCGGTGCGGTGCCCCCGACCACGGCCACCGCGGTCGCCCAGCAGATCCCGAACCCGGTACCCCTTAGGCGGGACGGGAAACGCTCGATCATCGACACCATCAGCACGGCCTGTGCGGCCGCCTGCGGAACCACGATCAGGAGTTGCGCGGCAAGGGCGTAGCCGGCGCCGAGCAGCAGGACCGCGGGGACCGTCAACACAGCCATGCCGATCAGTCCGAATGCCAGCACGATCCGTCGTCCGAGTCGATCACTCAGCCAGCCGAACACCGGGATGAGCACCATCAGCGCCAGCAGCCCGGCGGTGTTGGCTGCGAACGCGGCCTCACCTGAGACCCCGTAGGACTCGGCGAGAGCTGGAAAGCCGGACACCAGGCCGAAGAACGACAGCGACACGGCGCCGACGATCACGAACACGATCGCGGCGGTGCGGCGGTGAAGGGTGAAGGTCCTTCTGAGCGGCCTGGGTTCGTGGCCCGCCTCGACATCGAGGGTCTCATGGACTCCGCGGCGGATGAAGAAGCCGACGAGTCCGAGCAACCCGCCGATGAGGAACGGGATCCGCCAGCCGAAGGCCATCATCTGGTCCTTGGTGAGGAGATCGGTCAGCAGCAGCCCTACCGCGGAACCGAGCAGGGTTCCGATCATGATGGTCGTGGGGTACACCGAACCGAAGAGTCCACGGCGACCCGAAGGTGCGCTCTCGGTGAGGTAGGCGCCGACAGCTGCCGTCTCACCCCCGAGCGAGAGCCCCTGCAGCAGTCGGAGAACCACCAGCAGCAGTGCCGCGAAAATTCCGATCATCGCGGCGGTCGGCGCGAACGCGATGCCCAAGCTGGCGGTCGCCATCAGAACCACCGAGACGGTGAGCGCCGCGCGACGACCGCGTCGGTCCGCGATCCTGCCCAACAGGACGCTACCCAGAGGGCGGGCCAGGAATCCGACCGCGAAAATCGTGAATGTGGCCAACAGTGCAGCCGTCGGGCTGTCGCCTGGGAAGAACTGCCCGGAGAAGTACACCGCGAACAGCGCGTAGACAGTCCAGTCGTACCACTCGACGATGTTGCCGATGGCGCCGGCCATGACCGCGCGACGCTGCGATCCGGTGGGTCGATCTGAGGGGGCGCGGTCCAGTCGCGGGGCTGTGATCTGCACAGTCGGACGGCTGAGGGTGGTGGACATGTCCGGTCCTTTCGTAGGGGCCCTGAGGGCGATTGGGTCCCTCTTACCCGGACGGCGTCCTAGTTAAACCTGGCTGCCGGTGGTGTCCGACTGCGCGATCGTCACCCTGATGTCCTGTTGCAGGTGAAAGCGTCCGTCCGGCCCCTGGGACCCGGCCAGCCGCTCCGCAGCACGCTCGAGTACCAGCGGGCGATCGGCCGGTGCCACCGACTCCCATAGGGCGCGCTGACTGTTGGACATGGTGAACCTGTGCCAATCGTCAACATCATCGAAGACCACATCGATGGTCGCTTGTGAGATCTCCACAGTGGGGAACCCGGCGCCCTGGAAGCACTCTGCCAGTGCCTCGTCACTGGCGAACACGCCGCGGGGGGCACGCGTGCGGGCGTCGAAGATATGACGGGGAACAAACGGCTCGAAAGCCTCGTCGATGTGTCGCCAGGCATCGGTCTGCACTCCGAAACTGGTGATGCCGACGCGTCCGCCGGGACGCAGTAGCCGGCTCCAGGCGAGGAGCGCCGCGGACGGATCCGGCAGGAAGAAGAGCACCATGGAGGCAGTGATGAGGTCGAATGCCTCGGGTGAGAGTTCCGGGCGTTGGCCGTCCATCACCAGCAGTCGTGCCTGCCCTGCCGGAGTCCCCCGCAATGCACTTCGGGCGTGTTCGATCATCCGGGCAGAGGCGTCGATCCCAGTCAGTTCCGACTGCGGACCAAGTCGCCAACCGGCGGATGCCAGCACGGCGCCCGAGCCGCAACCGATGTCCAACAGAGACTCGTCGCCGCGTAGGGCGAGTCCGTCGAGCAGGTGGCCCGCTACAGGCGCGAAGAACCCAAGGCCCTCGTCGTCGTAGGACTGGGCAACATCATCGAAGACCATCGCCAACTCGGCGGGGGCCGAGGGCGACGTGGGCCTGGCCCCTACCCCGGCAGTACCCAACAGCGATGCGTCGGCGCTGGCTCGATCCCTCATGCTGGCCTCCTGTTGATGTGGCGATACCACCACACCATCTCCAGTCCGCACGCATTTCAAACCTCGCCACCGACATTGACCGACTTCGCTTCTCGTTGATCCATCCGGGTGCCGCCGATCGGGTTGCCGTGCGTCACGGCCCTACCGGGTCGGTATCGGGCGCAATAGCCTCAATGGGTAGGGGTCCGAATACCTGCCTGCGGGTCGTGCGTCTGCCACGGCGGGAGGGTTGGGGGATGACATGAACAACCCATCGGTACGACGCGAACACGCCGCTCGATCCGGACCACTCCGGTGGCTCAGTATCGGCCTGTGGATCGTGGCGCTGGCCGCCTCAGGTCTACTCGCAACTTCGATGGCCCACGCCTCGAGCACCTCCGGGGCGGGCGCCCATGCCGGCTCCGTTGTCGGGTGGGGCAGCAACTCCTATGACGAGGCCACACCCCCGCAGGGGCTCCTCGGCGCTAGTGCCGTCTCGGCCGGCGCCACGCACAGCCTGGCATTGCTACGCGATGGCACTGTCGTCGCTTGGGGTTCCAACTACAACGGGGAGACGGACGTGCCGGTCGACCTCGCCGGAGTGACAGCCATCTCAGCGGGCGCGAATCACAGTCTTGCCCTGAGGTCCGACGGCACAGTGGTTGCCTGGGGTGCAAACGGGCGCGGGCAAGCAGAAGTCCCCGCGGAACTGACCGACGTGCGCGCCATCGCGGCCGGCGGCTCGCACAACCTGGCGGTGAAATCCGATGGCAGCGTCGTCGCCTGGGGCAGCAACTCGAGTGGCCAGGCAACGGTCCCTGCCGGTCTCACCGACGTGACGGCGGTGGCGGCCGGACCGTCGTTCAGTCTCGCCCTCAGAGGTGACGGCACTGTGGTCGGGTGGGGATCCAACACCTACGGCGAGACGACACCGCCGGCCGGGCTCCACTCCGTTGTGGCACTGGCGAACGGCGCGAGTTTCGGCCTTGCCCTGCGCAGCGACGGCACCGTGGTGGGCTGGGGACTGGACAACTATGGCCAGGTAGGAGCCCTGCAATCGCTGACTGGCGTGACCGCCATCGCCGGTGGCACATTCCACAGTCTGGCGCTGCTCGCCAATGGCACCGTCGTTGCCGCCGGCTACGGCGGCCAGGGTGCCACCAGCGTCCCCCCCAACCTGTCCGGGGTGACGGCCATCGGCGCCGGCAACTCGCACAGCCTCGCCATAGTTGCGGACACCAGCGCCCCAACCGTGACCGGCACCGCGGACCGTCCTCCCAATGCGTCCGGTTGGTACTCGGACTCCGTCACCGTGTCCTGGACGGCGACCGACGACCTCGAGGGTCCATTGCCTCCTCCTCCTGCGACCGTCATTTCTTCAGAGTCTGACGGCACCGGACAGCCGACAAAGTCAGATCCGGTATGCGATCGATCCGGCAACTGCTCGATCGGAAACTTCGGCCCGGTGAGGCTCGACAGGACGGCCCCGCAGCTCACCCTGGGCGGAGTGACCAGCGGTGCTACCTACCAAGGAGCAGCGCCCACCGCCACCTGCAACGCCACCGACGCCCTGTCTGGTCTCGCTGCCCCCTGCGCGGTCTCGCTGAGTGGGGGTACCAACGGCATCGGGGTGCTCACTGCCACCGCCACAGCGAATGATCGGGCTGGTAATCCAGCCACGGTGACGGCGACATTCACGGTTACGGCCGCAAGCGCATGCACGCCGTCGAAACCCGATCACCCCGGCCACAACGACCGTAGGCGCGGCACGCTGCCGCGGGAGAGGAAGGATCAGCACCACAAGACTGGCGGCGACTCCCGTCACCGCGGCGATGATCATCATGGCGATTCCGACGACCACCATGGGACCGACGACGCCTGCGACGACTAGGGATGGTGCACGGCACCCCCGGTTGCGACCTCGGATCAGCCCTGGACGGCCGCCCGTCGGCGCAACGGCGGTTCGGTCGCCGGCGGACTTCGGCGGGCCGGTAGTTCCGCCAACACCCGACGGCTGGCCTCAGCTACGGCGTCGACCGCCGCCTGGAATTCGGGCCGCTCCATCCCGGCTCGGGTGGTGACACCAGTGACCTTGCGAACGTACTGCAACGCTGCAGCGCGCACCTCATCATCGGTCGCCGGGGGTTCGAGGCCACGCAACGTGGTGATGTTCCGACACATGGCCCCACGCTACGAGCTGATCGGCGCCGCCGCACACCCCGCTGACGATTAGTGTCTACTCATGGAGTCCCTCACGTGAGCGGCACCGGGACGGAACTGCGTGGTGCCCGGGTGCTGGTCATCTCCGGCGAACAGGTCGGAGAGCAGATGGCCGGACCGGCGATCAGGTCGCTCAATCTCGCGCGGCAACTGCACCACCACGGGGCCTCGGTCACGCTGGCCACGCCACTTCCCATTGAAGGACTGCAGTCGGAACTGGTGGGCCTTCGTCTCACAGCATTCGGTAAGCCCAGCGCGAGCGGATTCCGCGCCCTCGCTCGATCGCATGACATCGTCCTCGGGCAGCCACAACGTGTTGACGTCGGGTTGGGCCTACACGCCAGCGGTGCCCAGGTCATCTACGACCTCTACGTGCCGAGTTTCATCGAACGGATCGCCCACCTGGCAGGGCAACCCGACGACGTGGCGTTGCGCCGAAACCTGCTCGAGTGCGAGCGGATCGAGTACGCCACGGCCATCGAACTGGGCGACGCCTTCATCTGCGCCTCCCAACAGCAGCGTGACCATTGGCTGGGGGCCCTCGGTCAGGCCGGCAGGCTCGACCTCGACCTATTGGATCGGGATCCCGACGGCCGACAGCTGATCGACGTTGTGCCTTTCGGGCTGCCGGATCGGTCACCCGTCGTCCCCGCCGGAGACGGTCCGCTCCGAGGCGGGCTGTTGCCGAAGGATTCCATCATCCTGCTGTGGACCGGTGGACTGTGGAATTGGTTCGATCCGGGACTCGTCCTGGCGGGCTTCGAGCGGGCTCGGAAGGTCGACCCCCGGCTGCGATTCGTCGTGATGGGCATGGATCACCCGGAGGGCACCTGGGAGGAGACCGCGACGTCATCGGCTCTACGCGCCCGCGCCTCGGAACTCGGGCTGTTGGGACCCCATGGGCCGGTGAAACTGCTCGCGGGTTGGGTCCCGTACCGGGAACGTCACCGCTACCTCAAGGATGCCGACGCGGCCGTGAGCGCCCACCACACGAACCTCGAGACGCGATTCAGTTTCCGTACCCGATTCCTCGACCAACTGTGGTGCGGGCTGCCCACGCTCACGAGCGCGGGCGGTGAACTCACCGACCGCATGATCAACGCTGGAGCTGCCCTGCCCGTCGCCGACGACCCAGCGTCGTGGGAGGCCGCCATCCTGGATTTCGCGTCGGACCCGCACCTGCGCGACTCCCTCAGCGCGGCTGCCACGGACCTCGCCCGGGACTACCGCTGGTCGAGGGTCGCGTCACCGTTGGTCGGGATCGCGGCGCAGTTGATGGAGTTGCGCCGAAGCGGGCGCGACCACACCCCGCGGGCTCGGCGCCACCCGCTGACCACGGCTCGCTATGCCGCACTGCTGCTCCAGTCCCGGATGAGGCAGCGGGGACTGTCGGGCGTGGGTGCGTCATTGCGTTCCGGGATCACCGGTTCCGGGTCGTCCGGGGAGTAACGCGGCTGTCAGCCGGAGGCCGGACTGACCGATCACGGCATAGCCGCGCGGTGACAGCCTGCCACCCAATTCGCGCAGTCCACGCAGCTGCGCCCGGAGCACGTACCATTGCCGTTTCCGAACGAACTCGTTCGTCGTGGACCCCGGGTGCAGACGGTAGTCCACCAGAACCTCGTCGACCACACCGAATCTCGCCCCGGCACCGGCCATCCGATAGGCCAGCTGTAGATCCTCAGCCACCGGGTAACCCTCGTCATAGCCACCTACGTCCCGGACTTCAGCCAACCGCAGCATGGCCCCGCAGAAGGCGAACGGGAGTCGGCCGTCGAGCAGTCCCCAGTGCCAGTCGGGCTCGACGCCGTCTCCGGGTCGATCGCCGCTGAACGCCTCGATGCGCACCCCGACCCCGACAAGCCCCGGGTCCGCATCGAGCATCCGCATCTGCGCGGCGAACCGGCCCGGGCGGGACAGATCATCGCTGTCGCATATCGCCAGATACCGCCCACGGGCCACCGCGATCACCTGGTTGCGAGCGACGGGAATCCCCCGGCTCACCGGATTGCGCAGCACAACCACCCGCTCGTCCTCGGCGGCGATCCGCTGCGCCACACGGAGGGAGTCGTCGGTGGAGCCATCGTCGACGACGACGAGTTCGAAATCGCGCTCTGTCTGAGCCAGCACGCTGCGCATCGCCGGGGCCAAGAAATCCGCCCGGTTCCGCACCGGCATCATCGCCGTGATGGCCGGCGCTGGATCGAATCCCACGCGACCGACGCTACCGCGCGGGTTCACTATCCGGTAACGGGTGAGGCTCAGTTGGCAGGACGCTCGAAGTGCGGACATGCGGCACCGACTGCCTTCGGACGGCACAACACGGTGCCGTCGGGCTCGACGACCGCGACCTGCTGCCCGGCATCGGCGATGAACATTGGTCGGTCTCCTGAGAAGCGGTCGGCAACCGCGCTCACCGTGAGACCGTTGACGTCGACCACGGATCCGATCCGGAACAGGGAGGTCGTCTCCGCGATGGCGTCGTGGTCCCCTGCGCGCATCACGACCGTCACCCCCGGAGCGAGGGCCCGCGCTGTGATGGACACCGCGATGTTGTCCAACTCGTCGCTGGCAACCGCGGCCACCGCCAGACTGCGGCCCACACCGAGCTTGATCATGGTGCGTCGCATCCCGCCGTCCCCGATGAGCACCGGGATGCCAGCAGCCCGCGCTATAGGGAGGTTGCGATTCTGCGGGTCCCGCTCGAGGGCGACGACAGCCACACCCTGGCTGCGCAACTCCTGACAGAGCCGCAGCCCGACCTGCCCGAGCCCCACGACCACCACATGGCCTGACCGTGGCAGAACCCGCCGACCGAACAGGCCCACGAACCGGCCGGACAATAGGTGTTCCACGATGCCGGCGGTGAAGACTGCCAGGAAGACGATGGCCGCCAGCATCGCAATGATCGCGAACACCTGGTAGGCGGTGTGGCCTTCGGCCTCGGTCGTAGGCCCAACGGTGGAGAGGACCGCGACAGCCTCTTGGGTAGCTGTCAGCCAATCTCGGTGAAGGCCCACCACGAGCAGCAGGGTGTCCAGCACCAGAATGGCGAGCAGCCCGAGCAGGCCGGTCAGCAGGATCGCCGAGTTGCCGTCGTGGGGCCGGAATTGTCCGCGCAGGCGTCCAATCCGTCCTGCCCGCTTCACCCGTTCGGGGACGTTGAAGTCGACCACATGCAAGTCGTCCTCACCGGCAGACTGCAGCGCCCACCGACGGGGACCCGGACCTCCTGGCGTGCGCCAGTTGGCGCCGGCACCGGGATCGGGCCGGGGCCCAACCGCCAGGACCCGTTGGTCGAGCAACGGACCGATCAGCGACGGGAGGGCGACATCGGCCGGGGAGGACACCCACACGTTGGGCACCACGTTGCGCAGTTGCCGACCAGCTGTTCGATCGAACAGCGCCACGAAAATGTCGATGCCCGAGCGGAGGTGCTCGATCGCGAGGACATACCGGATAGCAGCCGTATCGTCGTGGATGAGGACGGCGACATCGGTCACGTCACCGGTCAAGGCCTCCCGCAGTTGGGCATCGCCGGGGCGTGCGAGATGGATGACCGTGCGACCCTCCGCCGACAGCTGCAGGCAGGCCCGACCGGCGAGGGCATCGTCGCCGATGATGAGGATGCTCACCTGCACATAGTCCCGGTCCGATCGCGAGTTTGCACCCCGCCTTGGACAGTTCCCCACAGTCGCCCACCGGGCTACCCTGGACAAGGGCGATGCCAGCGCCCACCCACGACCAGTGATGGAGCGCGAGATGGATGTTCACAGGCACGAAGGCCGGACGGCGCTCGTCACTGGGGCCGGGTCGGGAATCGGGAGGTCCACCACCCTGCAACTGGCCCAGGAGGGCGCCAGGGTTATCGGCTGCGACATCGACGGCGCCGGTCTGGCCGTCACCGCGGAGCAGCTGGCCGCCGCAAACGTGACCGCGGAGTTGCAGCAGACGGATATCAGCGTGCAGGCGGAGGTCGACGCGCTGATGGCCACCGTCGGTGATCGGGTGGATCTGCTGGCGAACGTCGCGGGGATCATGGACCACTTCCTGCCGCTGTCCGAAGTCGACGACGAGACCTGGAATCGCGTCATGGGCGTGAACCTCGACGGCGTCATGCGACTGACCCGCGCAGTACTTCCGCTCATGCAGGCCGCAGGCTCCGGCGCCGTGGTGGCGGTGGCTTCTGAGGCTTCCCTGCGGGGCGGTTCCGCCGGTGTTGCCTATACCTGCTCGAAGCACGCACTCGTCGGGCTGGTCCAGCACGTCGCCTATTTCTACGGCCCCTTGGGCATCCGCTGCAACGCCGTGCTGCCCGGGCCGGTGGCCACCGGGATAGGAACGACCGCCGAGCCCCGCTCTCCCTGGGCGATGGAACGGGCCATGCTGTCCTTCGCGGTGATGGGCCCGATGGCGCAGCCGGAGTCCATCTCTTCGGTGATCTCCTGGCTCGGGAGTGACGAGGCGTCCAACGTCAACGGCGCGATCCTGGCCGCCGACGGCGGCTGGTCGGCGGCCTGATCAGTGGCGAACGCAGAAACGGCCGGCAGCCCCCTTGGGGACACCGGCCGTTCCGATTCGAGCAGGTCTAGCTGACCTTGTCCAGCGTCCCGGTGACCTCGGCCAGCAGGTAGTAGAAGGTCACGCGGCCCTTGCGGTTGACGCCCTTGAGCTTCTCAACGACCTTGGCAATGCCGGCGTCCGCTTCCTCTGCGCTCAAGCCCAGCTTTTTGGCGGCGAAGCCGTCGCGTACCCGCTTGAGCTCCTCCGGGTCGCTGCTCGCCACCAGCGAACTGTCGGTGTTGCGCAGCGCGATACCGCAGTAGTTGACGATGTTCTTGACGGCGGTCGCGTTCACGTTCTTCGTGTACTTCGCGACGTCTTCCTCGTAGTCAGCCATGCTCTCTCCTTCGGGCGCGCGGACGCGCTGTCGTGGTATCTGGTTTCCGGGGGCTCGGCGCCCCTCAGCCGCACCAACGTACCAGCCGCAGCGCGCCGATTCCGATCTCCACTGTGCGCGCACTCACCACGACGGGTTGTCCCCATCGACCGCCCACCAGCAGTACCAGGCCGCGACGCTTCGATACGGCCGGAAGGGGTCCCCCAGGACCTCGATGTCCTGCGGGGCAATGTCCCCGACGGCCTCGTGCAGTACCTGCCAACCCCGACGCATGGCCAGGTCCCCCACCGGCCAGATGTCGAGGCGGTGGAGGTCGAACATCAGAAACATCTCCACCGTCCAGCGACCGATTCCCCAGAGCGCCTGGAGCTCCGTTCGGAGGTAGTTGTCATCACCGGAATCGATCGCCCGGTCGAGGTCGAGGTCCCCGCTGTGCAGTGCAAGCGCCAAGCCGCGAATCGTGCGTGCCTTGGCTCTGGAGAGTCCAGCCGCGCGGAGCAACTCCTCGTCGAGCGCCAGCACGCCCTGGGGTGTCACGTCATGATCGAGCGCCTCGCTGAGACGACCTGAGATCGTGTCCGCGGCCTTGGTCGACAGTTGCTGTGCCACCACCGACTTCACGAGGCTGTCGAAGTGACTTCCGCCCCGGGTGCCATTGCCGATCGTGCACATCGGTGCCCGCGCCACCACCGCCTCGAAGGCCGGATCCGCAGCGGCAACGACCGCGACCGCCTCGCGCATCGTCGATCGCGCAACCCCTGCCACACACCGATCCTGCCAGTCCATCGCGGCCTTGGGAGCACGGGCGGCGTGACCGTGCCCCTAGTGTGATGAGGTGACGACCGCGGGCGACCGGATCCAGCTGTCCTCGCGAGAAGGCCGCCTGCTGCTGCTCACCGTCATTCTCGCGAGCGGCATGGCCTTCCTAGACGGCACCGTCGTCAACGTGGCGCTGCCGCACATCGAGGAGGACCTCGGCGGGGGGTTCTCTACCCTGCAATGGGTACTGGACGCCTACCTGCTGACGCTCGGCTCCATGGTTCTGGTCGGTGGCGCACTCGGTGACCTCCTAGGTCGGGCGCGCGTCTTCCGTTGGGGTGTGGTCGGCTTCCTGCTGGCTTCGGTGGCATGCGGACTGTCGCCCAACGCAACAACCCTCATCGGTGCCCGGGCCATCCAAGGTCTCGCGGCGGCCCTCCTCGTTCCCGGAAGTCTGGCGCTGTTGTCCGCCAACTTCACTGAGGAGGACCGCGGTCGGGCGATCGGAGCCTGGTCCGGGCTCGTGGGAATCGTCACCGCCCTGGGACCCTTTGTGGGCGGCGTGCTGGTCGACACGGCAACATCCGGTTGGCGGTGGGTCTTCCTCATCAACGTGCCGCTCGCAGTCGTGGTGATCGCGCTGCTGCGCAAGGCCCCACGCGATTCCGGGAGCCGATCCTCCGGCCCGCTCCCCGACCAGGTCGACCTGCTCGGTGCCGGGCTGACGATTGTCGGGCTGGCACTTGTCGTCGGGCCCCTGATCGAAGTCGGACGCCTCGGGAGCGTCTGGGCGATCGTCCTGTGCGCCGCTGGACTCGCCGTCTTGGGCATCTTCGTCTGGTGGGAACACCGACGCGAAGTGCGCGGCTCGCCAGAGCCGATGCTGCCACCGAGCCTGTGGCGATTCCGCTCATTCACCGTCGCCAACATCGTCACGTTCGTGATCTACGGCGCGCTGGGAGCGCTCATGCTGCTGATCACCATCGGGCTGCAATTCGGACTCGGCTGGTCGGCGTTGGCAACCGGCGCTGCCACCGTCCCGACGAGCCTGATCCTGTTGCTCGGGTCCAGCTGGGTGGGCTCCCTGCTACCGCGCCTGGGAGCCCGGCTGTTGATCGCACCGGGCTGCGCCTTGATGGCCGTGGGGTCCGTGATTCTGGCCAATCTGAACATGGGGAGCAGTTACTGGACGCTTGTCCTACCCGGGGTCCTTGTGTTCGGCGCAGGACTCGTGCTCGTTGTCGCGCCGATCACCACCACCGCCCTCGGCGACATTCCGGTCTCGGCGAGTGGTGTGGGCTCCGGGGTCAACAACGCCGTGGCCCGGGTCGCCAGCCTGATAGCGATCGCCGTGGTACCACTGATCGCCGGACTGGCGGCGATGGATCCGACCCAGGGACCGGCGGTGTTGCCCGGCTTCCGTGTCGGCATGCTGACGGTTGCGATCGCATGTGCCATCGCCAGTCTTGTTGCCGTCGTCGGTTTTCGAGCCAGCTCCGGACGCGGGCCACTCACCCAGGTGTAGCGTCGGATTCGACTGAGGCGCGCACACGAAGCGACGGTGAACCCATGGACGTCCTATCTGAGATCAGCCAATACAACACCCACCGTGCCCAACTCGACCGGCAACGTTCGGCCTTGTTGGTGATCGACATGCAGAAGTTCTTCGACGACATCGGACGGGCCATCGTGCCTTCGGTGGCCTCGCTGATCGAGGCGGCACGTCAAGGCGGCGTCCCGGTGGTCTTCACCCGCCACGGGCACCACGATCTGGCGGTGGACGGCGGTGTGCTCGCGCCGTGGTGGGACTTCGATCTCAGCATGTACGGAACGCCGCAGTGGCAGATCATGTCTGGCCTGCAGCCCGACCCGAGCGACTTCATCGTCGACAAGACGCGCTACTCCGCCTTCTTCGGCACCGGCCTCGCAGAGTACCTCAGTTCCCGCGGAATCCGGGACCTGGTGATTGCGGGGGTGATGACCAACTGCTGCTGTGAGACCACGGCCCGGGAGGGTTTCATGCGGGACTACCGCATATTCGTGGCGGCAGACGGCACAGCCACCGAAAACGAGGACCTGCACATCTCGTCACTGAAGGGCATGGCCTACGCGTGCGCCTACGTCGACTCGGTGGCCGGCCTGGTGGCCTCGCTCAACGGCGCCGAGGCCGACCCACCGCTGTCCTGACCCCCACGACCCGCATCGGGAGCCAGCCGCACCGGATCTAGCCGGACCCCAGGTCTGCCAGTGCGTCCTCGATGCCCCGATGGAATGTCGGATAGGCGTAGATCATGTGCCGCAGCGTAGGGATCGGGACACGCGCGCTGACCGCAACGGCGAGCGCACCGAGAACTTCACCGCCGACCGGGCCACAACTCGTAGCGCCCACGAGCACTCCGGAGTCCATGTCGGCAACCACCTTTATGAAGCCGGCATTACCGGCCTTGTGGATCCAACCCCGGGATGAGGAGGCAGTCGTGGTGAACCCGACCGCGACATTCAGCCCGTTCTTGCGCGCCTGTTCCTCACTGAGCCCGACCGATCCAACTTCCGGATCGGTGAAGGTCACCCGCGACAGAGCCGCGTAGTCGGCCGGCGGACCAGGATCCCCAAGGATGTCACGTACCGCGATCCGCGCCTGGTACACGGCCACATGGGTGAAGGCACCCTTGCCGGTGATGTCCCCGACGGCCCAGACCCCGTCGACCCCGGAAACCCGCAGTTGCCCGTCCACCGGCAGCGCTCGCGCGTCGGCCGGTACCCCTATCGTCTCTGCGCCGACCGCGGCCGGACTCGCCCGACGGCCAGTCGCGATGAGTAGGTTGGTCGCCCGCACTTCGGTGCCCGAGGCTTCGACGCTGAACAGTCCGTCGGTGTAGGCGACTCGCTCCACCGAAACTCCGGTGAGTACACGGATTCCCTCCTCTCCGAAGACTTCCGCGATGGTCGCCCCTGCTTCCGGCTCCTCCAGTGGCAACAGTCGGGGGCCACCCTCAACCACGGTGACCTCGGTGCCGAAGCGGGAGAACGCCTGGCCCAACTCCAAACCGATCGCGCCGCCGCCGACCACTATCAGCGACTCGGGGGGCTGCTCCGCGGCGATCGCCTCACGGTTCGTCCAGAACGGCGTACCGGCCAGACCTGGGATCCCCGGCACCAGCGCCGTTGTCCCCGTGGCGATGACGATGCCCCGGCGGGCGCGGAAAACCTCGTCGCCGACGGCCACTTCCTGCGCCGACAACAACCTCCCGCGTCCTCGTACGAAGGTTCCACCCAATCCGGTGAAGCGATCGACGGCGACGGTGTCGTCCCAGTTGTCGGTGGCGTCCGCCCGGATCCGGGCGGCCACGATTCCGAAGTCCGGGGTCACGGTCGACGCACCGGAAAGCTCCGGTACCCGCCGCGCCTCCGCCAGCGAGTCCGCTGCCCGGATCATCATCTTCGACGGCACACAGCCCCAGTACGGGCACTCACCACCGACGAGTTCGGCTTCGATACCGACGACATCCAGCCCGGCCTTCGCCAACGTCTCGGCGACCTCTTCACCACCGGGCCCGAGGCCGACGACGACGACGTCGGCCGCATGGGTCTCGGTCATGAGCCATCCTCGTCGGGCAGGATCTCGACACCTCGCCAGAACGCGACATAGTCCTTGATCTGCGAGGCGGCCTCCTTGGGCTCCGGGTAGAACCACGCCGCGTCAGAGTTGTCGCTCCCACCGGCGCTGATCCCGTAGTAGCTGGCGGTGCCTTTCCACGGGCACACCGTGTTCAGTGCCGATGGGGTGAGGTACTCCCTGTTCACCGACTCCGGAGGGAAGTAGTGATTTCCCTCAACCACGATTGTGTCGTCCGAGGCTGCGATGACTGTGTCGTTCCAGATTGCGCGCATGCCGACCATCGTCACCCGTCGGGCCACCGGTCGCAACGCGAATCAGGCCACTACCCTCCCGTTGTCAGCATCGTCGCAATCGGTAGCCACGCGGACACCCTGGGCATATCCTCAGGTGACCTGCCTGTGACCGCACGCTGAGGCTCCACCGACGGCATCGGTCGAGTGCGACAAGGGGGTGACGAGGATGCCCACAGGTCGGCCGGTTACCGCTACCGCCTCGCTACGCCCTGGCAAGGTCATCGAGCGTGTGATGGCCAGGCCCTGGTCCTTCGCGATCGTGGGTGCCTTGGCGTTCCTGTTGGCCGTTGAGTTGGGCTGGCTGCTGGGGCCACACGGCAGCGACATCGCTGTCTTCTGGCCGGCGGCCGGCGTCGGCGTTGGCGCGATGGCCCTCGCATTGACGCGGGGTCCGTGGCATGCCCGGCTGTTCGCTGCCGGCATCGCCATTGTCGTGATCGGCGACAGTCTCGCGCGAGGGAGTAGCGCCGGCGCGGCCGCCGTCTTCGCAGTGGCCAACAGCGTGGAGGCCCTGATCGGCGGCTGGCTGTTCCTGCGCTTACGTGACCAATGGCGGAGGCCGGTCAGTCTTGCGCCCGCCCTTGCCGTGGCCGGCGTCGTTGCGGCGTTGGCCAGCACGATGATCGTCGCCGTCGTCCTGGTGCGCCAGGGCGAACCTCGGCCCCTGGTAGCCGGGTTGGAGTGGTTCACCTCGGACGTCGCGGGGGTGCTAGCTGTTGCCCCGTTGTTACTGGCCCGCCGCTCCCGGCTAGGAGACAGTCGGGTCTCCCGCCGAGAGGTCACGCTGCTTGTCGCCGCGTCCCTGGTGTTCACGGCACTCGCCTACCTGGCCACCAACTCCCTACCACTCGCCTGGCTCTCGATGCCGATCATCCTGTGGGCGGCGCTGCGCCTCAACCAGCGTTGGGTGGCGGTCATCGTCGCCGTGCAGGCCTTCGCGATCTCATGGTCGGTGGCCATGGGCCTCGGTGCCTTCGAGGAGGTCGCCACGAAGCCCGTGGGGCCTGCTCTCGCCCAAGCTCTGGTTGCTGTGCTCGCCTTCACCGCGCTTGTGTTGAGCGGGTCGAGTATCGAACGTCGGACCGCGCAGGCAATGGTGGAGCAAGAGCGGCAACTGCTGTCCAGCGTTGTCGAGGATGCCGTCGCGGGAATCCTGCTTGTCTCGTTGGAGCCCGCAGACAGTGGGACAGTGCTCAGTGCAAACCCGGCCGCCTGTGCCCTTCTCGAGGCCGATCCGGTCGGCCGCAGTTGGGCGTCGTTGGTGACGCCAGATGACAAATCAGTGGTGTCGCAGGTGTTGGCCGACCTGCGCACCGATTCAGCCCACCGTTGGCGTGGTGAGATCAAGCATCTGCGTGAGGGTAGACCGGCCGCGACTCTGGTGACGGCATCCATCTCGGAGACGGAACGATTCGACACGGTGGCCAATATCCAGCTCGTGGACATCCAGGACCTCAAGGACGCCGAGGATAAACTACGCGTGCAGGCGCTCCGGGACAGCCTGACCGGACTACCAAATCGGCTGTTCCTCGACGACGCTCTGGATCGGGCCCTGAAGGCGCAGATCCGCAATAACGACCGCGTCGCCCTGATCTTCTGCGATCTGGACGATTTCAAGGAGATCAACGATCGCTACGGCCACCCGGCCGGAGACCAGGTACTCACCGAGGTCGCGCATCGCCTGCAGTCGTCCATCCGACCGCTGGACCTGGTGGCTCGGCAAGGCGGCGACGAGTACGTCGTCCTCTGTGCCGGCATCAACAGCGCCGAGCAGGCCCTCGACCTTGCCCATCGGCTGCTCGAGTCGGTCCGACGCCCGATCTCGGTCGAGGGACACGACGTACGTCCGGCAATGAGTATGGGACTCGCGCTGTCCGACTGGAACACCTCCCAGGCAGATCTCATGCGCTGGGCGGATTCGGCGATGTACGAAGCGAAGCGACAGGGGAAGAACCGGATCGCCCTCTTCACCGGCGAACATGGCAGTGAGGATGCCCGGCGCCACGCGCTCGCCGCGGAACTCGGCGAGGCGCTCCTCGCCGGTCAGCTGGAGCCCCACTTCCAACCGATTGTCCGCTCACCGGATGGGCGAATCGTCGCCGTGGAGGCTCTGGTGCGCTGGAACCATCCTGTGCGGGGACTGTTGCCGGCCGCAGACTTCATCTGGGCAGCCGAGGAGACCTCATTGATCGGTGACATAGACGACTTCATGATCACGGCGTCGCTGGCCTGCGCGGCCCGATGGCCCCGTGACGATCACGGCGAGCGGCCCCGGGTGCATCTCAACGTCGCTGCCCGTGAACTCGGCGGTCCCCGGCGCCTCGCGCAGCGGCTACTGGCAGCCGCCCGGACCCACGACATCCCGCCACATGGGATCGTGGTGGAGTTGACCGAGACATCCATCGTCTCGGCCAGGGAGGAGGCCCTGCAGGAACTCGCCGAGCTGCGCGATGCCGGGGTGCTTTTGGCAGCCGACGACTTCGGCACCGGCTACTCCACGCTGATCCAGTTCGTCGCGGTGCCCATCGACATCCTCAAGATCGATCGCAATTTCGTCTTGAGCATGCTGGGAAACACCCGCTCCTTGGCTGTCGTCGACTTCATCGTCAAACTGGGCAGCAGCCTCGGTCTCAACGTCATCGCCGAGGGTGTCGAGTCCGAGGAGGAATTGAGCGCCCTCCAGCAACTGGGGGTGGATCGGCTACAGGGCTACTACTTCGACCGGCCGATGTCGGATGCCCGGCTGCGTGCTCGGCTGGGCGCCCAACTTGCCGCCTGATACGTGCCGCCGCGCACCCGACGGGCACGAAGTCGGAGGGAAAGACACCTCGATGATCGAGATTGATCGCCAACAGTTCGCAGAGATGGTGGCCGACGCGGTGGCCGCCGTGCCGCCACACCTCGCCGATCAGGTGAGGAACGTCGCCTTCCTCCTCGCCGATCAGAACGAGTCCGAACCCCAACTGCTCGGCCTGTACGAAGGTGTGCCTCTGACCGAGCGTGGGGACCACTATGCCGGCGCGATGCCCGACAGGATCACGATCTATCGGCTGCCGATTCTCAGGATGTGTTCCACAGCGATCGAGGTGGCCACCGAGGTGCGGGTGACCGTGTTCCACGAGATTGCCCACTACTTCGGCATCGACGATCACGACCTGGGCGAGTGGGGTTGGGGCTGAAGTGGGAGAAGAGTGACTGAGACGCCCGCTGGTGCTCTGATTGCGCGATAATGGGGCATGGCCTCGATCCAGTCCTTCGCCTCCGAGCTCGTCGCCGCCACCGGGACAAGCCCCAACGACGCCGGGTTCGATGGCTTTCAGAGGCTCATCCGCCAGTTCGAGAACCTGTCTCTGATCAGTGTCTGGTGGCTGGTCGGGTTCGGGGTGGCGACCGTGATCCTGATCGTGCTCTCGGTGATCGTCCGACCGAAGTGGTGGCTGTTCCTGTTCATCCCACTCACCTTGGCCTGCATCATCATGGGGGCCATCTTCGCGGTGAACTACCACTACACCCTGTACCGGACCTTGGGGGATGCACTCCAGGTCCCCAAGTACGATACGGCGACACCTGCGGCACTCGAGAACCCCGAGGCCGGCAAGTTTCCCCGTGGAGTTGTGGTCGAGGAATCCATCGACGGTTCCGCGAGCGGGCTTGGAGCACTTCCGGCCCAGGTCTATCTGCCTCCCCAGTACTTCGACAATCCCAACGAGAAGTTCCCCGTGATCTACCTGTACCACGGCATTCCCGACGTGGCACCACCCGGAACGCCACCCTACGGGGGTCCTACGTCCTTGTTCCGATCGGCAATGTCCGACGACGCCGCCCTTGTCGCGGCTCAGCAGGGACATCCGGTTGTGCTGGTAGTGCCGGTGGTGTCGCCGCTGACGGCGGACACCGAATGCGTGGACGGCGTCGCGGGTAAGTGGCAGACCTACCTCAGCGTCGACGTCCCAGCGTGGGTCGCCCGGCAGCCGCGCCTGCAGACCGGTCCGGCGAATACCGCAATGGGGGGCTACTCGATGGGCGGTTTCTGCGCCCAGGTGGGTGCACTCCGCAACCCGGACAAGGTGAGCGTCGTCGGAAACATGAGCGGGTACAACCAGCCCACCCCGCCGATGAGCGCCGGTCAGGCGTCCTTGTTCGGCAACGTGGCGAACCTCGAAGCCTTGGTCGCGACCTACAACAGCATCCACATCGTGAAGACGAGTCCGGCATCGCACTCGGTCGCCGTGTGGATGGATATCGGTTCAGCCGACGACCCCGCCCTGCTCACCGCCCAACAGCAGTTCGCGGATACGGCCAGGGCAGCCGGGATGAACGTTGTCACCAACCAGGTATCCGGCGGGGTGCACGGCTTCGACACCTGGGCACAGGCCTTCAGCGACTGGATCCCGTGGGCGGCGGAGATCCTCCATCAGCCGGAGGGCTCGAGATCAACCTCGGCGAGCAGTGCGAACCCGCAGCCGAGCACCAGCACGAGGGCACCTACCGCAGCCCGCACCAAGGCGGTCAGTTAGGCACGAGGGTCAGGTCGTCGCGAAACCTGGTCGTTGACTGACGTTCGGTCCCCGCCGACGAGGTCGCCCTGGACGGGCACGGCGATTCAGCGATGCGGAGGTGCATCCTCATCATCGTCGTCCGCGTACCTCGCGTACGGGTCCTCAGCCTCGTCACCATCGTCGTTGGCGACATCGGGAACCTCGTGCGGGTAGCCCGAAGACGAGCCTGACAACTCCGCCCGCAGGGCGTCGAGATCAGTCTGCGGTGCGTTGTACTTCAACTGTCGGGCAACTTTGGTCTGCTTAGCCTTGGCACGGCCGCGCCCCATGGCTCGACCCCCTCGTCCGGGATCTTCCCGGTTCGTCAGTGGATACCGGTACGGCCCGCAGGAGCGGGCCACTGCTTCCTAACTGGCAAGAGACTACCTGCTCCACCGTTCGCGCGTCACACGGGCGGGGCAGTATTTGCGCGGATTGGCTTGCATCAGGGTCAAAACAGGAGAAAACTCCCCATGTCGGGACATTCGTCCTCACCAGAGGAGGTTGCCTGTGGCTGTCGGAGCACCGGACACGTCCGTTGACGACGGCATCGAGCCCCTCCTGACTCCGGCAGAGGTTGCGAAGTTGTTCAGGGTCGACCCGAAGACGGTCACCCGCTGGGCGCAGTCGGGCAAATTGCAGTGTGTGCGGACTCTGGGTGGCCATCGCCGCTACCTGAGACGCGAGGTCGAAGCCTTGTTGGCGGTGGCGCGACCCGCGCCGCCGACCGCCGGTGGCGTCTGACGAGTTGCCGCGTGCTCAGGTGTAGTCGCCGACGAGGCTGACTGCCCCACCCGCGCCGCCTTTGGCGGCCGCATCGCCGTGTTCGTCGTCGGCCCGCGGCCGGACCGTTCCACACACCCAGGCCGGCAGACCTCTCTCCTCCAGGGTGGCGACCGCTTCCTCGGCAGCCTCCTTCGCGACCACGGCGACCATTCCGACGCCCATGTTGAAGGTCTGCTCGAGGTCCTCGCGCTCAACGTCGCCCAGTTCCCCGATGGTCGTGAAGACCGGAGCAAGGGTCCAGGTGCCGCGCTCGACATCCACCGCCACATCCTGCGGGAGCACCCGCGCGATATTCGCGGCTACTCCGCCGCCGGTGATGTGCGAAAGGGCGTGCAGGCGCTCGCCGAGGGTATCGCGGAGGACCAACATGTCACGGGCGTAGATCCGAGTCGGCACCAGCAACTCCTCCCCCAGAGTACGAGCGAAGTCGGGGACCGGACGCTCGAGCGACCAACCGGCCTGCTCGAAGAACACGTGCCTGGCAAGTGAATACCCGTTGGAGTGCAGCCCAGACGAGGCCATCGCGACCACGACGTCACCGGCGCGCACGCGATCGCTCGACAGCAGCTCGTCGGCCTCCACCACCCCGGTCCCGGCGCCGGCGATGTCGTACTCGTCGGGACCGAGCAACCCGGGATGCTCGGCGGTCTCGCCTCCGAGAAGGGCACAACCGGCCATCTGGGCCCCCTTGGCGACTCCCGCCACGATGGAAGCGATACGTTCCGGAACCACCTTCCCGCAGGCGATGTAGTCGGTCATGAAGAGCGGCTCGGCCCCGCAGACGACCAGGTCGTCGACCACCATCGCTACCAGGTCCTGTCCGATCGTGTCGTGCCGATCCATCGCCGCGGCGACGGCCACTTTTGTTCCGACCCCGTCGGTGGAGGTGGCGAGTAGAGGCCGTCGGTAGGTGGTCAGCGCCGACGCGTCGAACAGTCCGGCAAAGCCCCCACAGGCGCCCATGGCCTCAGGACGTTGGGCCCCGGCCACAGCTGCCCGCATCAGTTCGACGGCACGTTCACCGGCCTCGACGTCAACTCCTGCCTGGGCGTACTTCGAACCGCTCATGGATGGTCCAGAGCCCCCAGCCCCGCAACGGTAACGGCCAAGTCCTCGGACCCGGGCTCGCCGTTGAGATGCTCCTCCTCGAGCAGGTGCTTGCGACGGTCCTCCTCCTTCGGCAGCGCAACCGGATACACCCCGTCGAAGCAGGCGCGACACAGCTCGTTCTTGGAGGTCTCCGTTGCCGCGATCAAGCCCTCCAGCGAGATGTACCCGAGGGAGTCGGCGCCGATCGACTCGCGGATGCCCTCCAGGTCGCGACCGTTGGCAACAAGTTCGGCCCTGGTGGCGAAGTCGATGCCGTAGAAGCACGGCCAGCTGACGGGCGGGGAGGAGATCCGCACGTGGACCTCCAGCGCGCCGGCATCCTTGAGCATCCGGACGATCGCCCGTTGGGTGTTACCGCGGACGATCGAATCGTCCACCACCACGAGCCGCTTGCCCGCGATCACTTCCCTCAGCGGGTTGAGCTTCAACCGAATGCCGAGCTGCCGCAAAGTCTGGGAGGGGGAGATGAATGTCCTCCCCACGTAGGCGTTCTTGACCAATCCCTGCGCGAACGGGATTCCTGACTCCTGGGCGTAGCCGACGGCACCCGGGGTTCCACTCTCCGGGACCGGAATCACCAGGTCGGCGTCGGCGGGATGCTCACGGGCCAATTCCCGACCCACCCGAACCCGCGCCGCGTGCACTCCATGGCCGTCCAGTGAGGAATCAGGCCGGGCCAGGTAGACGTACTCGAACAGGCAATGCTTGGGCGTCGCGGGGGCGAACCGCTGCGACTTCGGGCCGTTCTCATCGATTGTCACGAGTTCGCCGGGCTCGACATCGCGTAGGAACCGAGCACCGACGATGTCCAACGCAGCCGTCTCGCTGGCCACGACCCAGCCGCGCTCCAACTCGCCTATCACCAGCGGGCGGATCCCCTGCGGGTCGCGGGCGGCGTACAGGGTCGTCTCGTCCATGAACACCAACGAGAAGGCGCCCTGCAACCTCGGGAACTCCCTGACGGCAGCTTCGGTGAGGGAGGTCCCCGGATGGGCGGCCAGCAACGCGGTGACAAGGTCGGTGTCGGTGGTGGCGACCTGCTGGCTGCCGAAAGGCAATTCCCCCGACTTGGCCGCCAGTCCACCAACGATCTCCGCCAGTTCGGCGGTGTTCGTCAGGTTCCCGTTGTGCCCGAGGGCTACATGGCCGGTTGCTGTGGCCCGGAAAGTCGGCTGGGCGTTTGCCCAGTTGCTGGCGCCGGTGGTCGAGTAGCGGGCATGACCGATGGCAATGTAACCAGGCAGCGAATCCAGTGCCGACTCATCGAACACCTGGGACACCAGGCCCATGTCCTTATAGACAAGTATCCGCCGGCCATCGGAGACTGCGATGCCGGCGGATTCCTGACCTCGGTGCTGCAAGGCGTAGAGCCCGAAGTAGGTGAGTTTGGCTACTTCCTCGCCAGGGGCCCAGACCCCGAAAACGCCGCAGGCGTCCTGTGGCCCTTTCTCCCCGGGCAGGAGGTCGTGCGAGAGTCGTCCGTCGCCGCGCGCCACAGTTGTTGAGTCTACGCATCAGCGGGTGGGTATATCGGAAGCAGCCCTGACAGATCGCTGCGCTCACCGGAGGCGCGCACCGAACCGTCGGCCACCGCAGGTTCCCAGTCGAGGGCCCCGACAGCAAGCCTCAATAGTGTTGGAGGCGTCATCTGGACTACGGCCGGTGGCGTGCCGCGGCGATGCCGGGTACCGCCGACAAGCTGGGCGGCTGCGTAGGGCGGCACCCGCAGTTCCACACTCGACCCGGGCGCTGCTGAGGTCAGTTCGGCTATCACGGCTTTGACCGCCGCCCTTTCCTGTTCTCGGTCAACGGGGCCTCCGTCGGCATAGGCCTGCAGACACGCGACCACGTCTCCCGGAGCGGTAGACGTCACCCGGCCACCCCGACCGGCCGTTCCGACCTCAGCGGTGAGGCCCCCGGCAGCACGGGTGCGCCCGGTGGGCACGTTCGGTCGACCCAGTCCAGCAGGGTCTCGAGGGCGAACTCCCAACCCCCGTCGAGCATGACATCGTGACCACCCGGAACCCAGACGACCGGCGCGTTGAAGGACCGGGCGCAGTTCAACACATCGGATTGAGCCAGGACCCGGTCGTCTTCGGCCCCCATCACCAGCACCGGTGCGGTAACCGGTGGCGCGGGTTCCGGCCGGAGCATCGCGTACTGAGCCCACGGGGACTCCCGCCCCAACCGGTCGGCGTAGTCGCGGGCTTCTTCGCTGGGCAATGCGGAGAACAGGTCGTCGGCGGTCAGCCGCAGACTGCCACCCATGGCCGCGCGGGCTGCTGCGAGCGGGCGTCGCCGCGCCCCCGACAAGAGGCTCGGACCGATGCCGCCGGTCGGGATGGGCGTCAGCAGGACCGCGGCGCGGGGTTGGTACCGGAACATGGCCCGCTGGACGACGAGGGCTCCCAGCGAATGTCCGATGATCACGGGGGCCGAGGGCAGACCGGCGATGACCGCCATGACGTCGTGCACGTAGTCACGCATGAACGTCCGCGAGAGTCGGCGCTGGCCCCCCGATCCGCCGTGGCCCCGCAGGGACATCGCATAAGCGGGGAATCCCCGCTCCGCCGCAGCATCGAGCCAATGTTCGGCGAAGCACCAAGCCCCGTGGCCGAGCCCAGGCACGAAGAGCAACGGAGGTCGTTCCATCCGCTCCGGCGTTGCCGCTGGCTGCGGCATGACCGACAGCACCTCGAGATGGACGTCCTTCGGGGGATTGGACCAGTCCCAGCGGCGGAGAACCCGCGGGCTGTGGCCCGCCGGGGAAGTCGAATCCAGGAACTTCTGCAGCGCCTGGAGGTAGTCCTGATGGGCGATTTCGTAGTAGTGGCGGGTGGAATCCTTGTACTTGGCTCCTCCCGAGTAGGCACGGTCCCGCTCGGAGAGCACCTCACGGTGCGCCTGTTGCGCCCGCTGGGGGTCGCGCTCTAGGAGGGCCAGGAAGGAGGCGATGGCCCTGCCCTGCCAGTGCGCAATGGTCCACTGGCCGGAATCGGGTTGGATCAGACCCGAAACCCACACGTTGCGGTAGTCGGGTGACGCCATCTGCAAACCCAACCGAGGACGGCCGTCGGCATTGTCGAGGGCGGCCGGATCGGTCAAGAAGGGGAACACCGCAAGGTAGCCGGTCGCGAAGATCACCAGGTCGACATCCGCCCTCGAACCGTCCTCGAATACCGCGCCGGCTGCGTCGAAGTGGTCGACGTCCGGCTTCGGGGTGATGTCTCCGTGGCCCACGTAGTAGACGAGTTGCTGGTTGACGATGGGATGCGTCTCGAAGAAGTCGTGGTCGGGCTTCCGAAGCCCGAATGACTCCAGATCACCCACGGTCGCGCGCAACGTCGCCTTGAACATCGCGCGCCTGACGGGCAGTGGAAGTCGCACCGCCAGTAACCCGTCAGCCACCTGGTCGGACGGTTTGCCGAAGGCGTACTTCGGGTTGTAGTAGTACCCCCTCCTGGTCGAGTGCCACGCCCGATCGGCGTGCTGTGCCGCCTCCACGACGATGTCGCACCCGGTGTTGCCGGCCCCGACGACGAGCACTCGATGGCCGCGCAACTGGTCGGCCGACTTGTAGTCCGCCGAGTGGAGCACCTGCCCCTGGAACTCCGCCATGCCCGGATAGTCAGGCGTCTTCGGGAACCAGTTGTGCCCGTTGGCGATTACCACCGCGTCGTAGCGGGTCGTGCGTTCGCCGTCGACGGATCGCACTGTGAGGTCCCATCGGGGGTCCCCCGCAGGCGTCGGGTCCTGCGGCACAGCAACCATCGAGACCACCTCGCTATCGAAGCGGATGGAATCTCGAAGGCCGAAGTGTTCGGCGTAGCTGTCGAAGTACTCCTTCACCTGGCGATGTCCCGGATAGTCCGGGTAGTGCGCGGGCATCGGGAAGTCGGGGAACTGGGTGAAGGGTTTGCTCGAAATGAGGTGTGTGGACTCGTAGACCCGGGAACTGGGGCCGCCGAAGTTCCAGTTTCCCCCGAGGTCGGGGGCGCGCTCGAAGGCCTCGGCCGGTATCCCGGCGGCCAACAGCGCCTTCAGGGCGGTCAGACCGTGGGGTCCGGCGCCGATGACCGCGACCCGCGGCCCGGAGGCTTCCCGGCGATGCGGGTCGGTGACTGGGCGGGGCAATGTCTCTTCCGGCATGGGCCAAGGGTAGGGCCCGGATGGGAGATCCACGACCCTGCAGGTTGCGCGGCACGGACGGTCGATGCCGAAACTGTCCGGCCCTCGAGGTGATGGGTCAGTGCATCGCGAACGAGATGATCATCGCCACGAAGGCCAGCACCACGATCGCCGTGAAGACGCCGACGATGCTGAAGGACATCCGGTTGGACTTGGCCACCTGGTAGTCCGGCGAGACTTTCTTCCTCCCCTGGTCATCGGTGGAGACGTCGGCCGCGGTCACATCCCGGAAGCCACCGGGCGCGTCTGCTGGGACGAACCCTGAGTCCGTTGGCGGCGTCTCAGGCGCCGACTTCGCCGACTCATCATCCACGTCCGCGACCCTCCTGTGCTACACCCAGCCTGATCGCGAGCGTACACCCGGGATGCCCACCCGCCAGAACCGAGAATCAGCCGAACAATGCGGGCAGAGTGCCCTCGTGGGTGGTGCGCAGTTCCTGCAGGTCGACCACGATCCGCTGGCGAGACCCGGGGGCATCCGAACCGGCCCGGACATTGTCGACCACCAGAACCTGCTCGCCTTCGTGGCCGTGCTCGGCGCCGAGACCGGAGTCCACCACTCCGATACGTTCACAAGGGAACCCCCTCGCACCGCACATTTCTGTGAACCGCAACTCCTCCGATCGCGGGACCACGACGATCGCGCGGGCCGCGGACTCGGAGAACAGGAAGACGAACGGGTCGATGCCGTCGGGGATCCAGGTGCGGGCGCCGACACCCGAGCGCAGAGCCATCTCCATCAGGCCGACGGCGACGCCGCCGTCGGAGAGGTCGTGTGCGGCCGTGAGCATACCGTCGCGGGAGCCGGCCACCAGGATCTCGGCGAGCTGCCGCTCCGCTGCCAGGTCGACCTTCGGGGGCAGGCCTCCTAGGTGGCCCTGCAGGTGGGCCCACTCGGATCCGGCGAATTCGTCGGCGGTGCTACCGAGCAGGTAGATCAACTCGCCATCGGGACCCCACTCGATGGGGGTACGCCGGTCGGTGTCGTCGAGAACCCCCAACACCCCGACCACCGGTGTCGGATGTATCGCCACGTCGCCGGTCTGGTTGTAGAAGCTGACGTTCCCGCCCGTCACGGGAGTTCCCAGCTCAGCGCAGGCGTCCGCCAGGCCTCGTACCGCTTCGCTGAACTGCCACATGACTCCCGGATCCTCGGGTGATCCGAAGTTGAGGCAGTTGGTGACCGCCAACGGGATCGCACCGGTGGCCGCCACATTGCGGTAGGCCTCGGCGAACGCCAACTGCGCCCCGGCATAGGGGTCGAGTTTGGCGAACCGGCTGTTGCAGTCGCACGCGATCGCCACCCCGCGGCCTGAGGATTCGTCAACCCGTATCACCCCGGCGTCCTCCGGCTGGGCCAGCACCGTGTTACCGCGGACGTATCGGTCGTACTGGTCGGTCACCCAGGCCTTCGAGGCAATGTTCGGCGAGGCCAGCACCCCCAGCAGCGTGGCGCGCAGCTCGTCCACACCCGAGGGCCGTGGTAGCGACTGCGGGCCATCGGCCTGCAGTGCGTCCAAGTAGTCGGGCCGAGCGAGTGGCCGGTGGTACAGCGGGCCCTCGTGGGCGACCGTCCGGGGCGGCACGTCAACGATCAACCGACCGTGCCAGGTGATCGTGAGTCGGCCCGTCGAGGTCACCTCCCCGATGACCGTCGCGGGCACGTCCCACTTGGCGCAGACTGCCAGGAAGCGCTCCACGTGTTGCGGCTCCACCACCGCACACATGCGCTCCTGCGACTCGCTCATCAGGATCTCCTCCGGCGACAGCGATGCGTCGCGCAGGGGCACGGTGTCCAACTCCACGGCCATGCCACCGTCTCCGTTGCTCGCGAGCTCGCTGGTGGCGCAGGAGAGGCCTGCCCCGCCGAGGTCCTGAATGCCCTCTACGAGACCCTCACCGAGCACCTCAAGAGTGCACTCGATGAGAAGTTTCTCCATGAACGGGTCACCCACTTGCACGCTGGGGCGTTTGGCTGGGCCGGTGTCCTCGAAAGTCTCGCTGGCGAGCACCGAGACGCCGCCGATGCCGTCGCCGCCGGTTTTGGCGCCGTACAGGATCACCTTGTTCCCGAGCCCACGGGCGCTGGCCAAGTGGATGTCCTCATGACGCATGACGCCGACAGCCAGGGCATTGACCAGAGGGTTGCCTGCGTAGGACGCGTCGAACACGAGTTCGCCGCCAATATTGGGAAGGCCGAGGCAGTTGCCGTAGCCGCCGATCCCGGCGACCACCCCCGGCAGCACCCGATGGGTATCCTCGGCGTCCGCCGGGCCGAAACGCAACGGATCCATGACGGCGACTGGCCGCGCTCCCATCGCGATGATGTCCCGGACGATGCCGCCCACTCCGGTGGCCGCGCCCTGGTAGGGCTCCACGTAGCTCGGATGGTTGTGCGACTCCACCTTGAAGGTGACGGCCAGACCGTCGCCGATATCGACGACACCGGCGTTCTCACCTATACCCACGAGCAGCGCCTCGGTCTTAGGCGCCTTCTCGCCGAACTGCTTCAGGTGCACCTTGGACGATTTGTACGAGCAATGCTCGCTCCACATGACCGAATACATGGCCAGTTCCGCGCTCGTCGGGCGCCTGCCGAGGATCTCCCGGATCCGTTGGTACTCATCTTCTTTGAGGCCGAGCTCGGCCCAGGGTTGCTCGGCGCCGGCGTCAGTTGCAGCGAGTTCTACGGTGTCGAGGTGACCGGTCATGCGTCAGCTCCGATCAAGGATCCGAGGACGGAGGTGAACAGTCCGAGACCATCCAGGCTTGGGCCGGTCAGCGGTTCGACGGCGTGCTCTGGGTGCGGCATCAGCCCCACCACGTTGCCGGCCTCGTTCGCCACTCCGGCGATATCGCGCCGGGAGCCGTTGGGATTGACCTCCAGATACCGGAACACCACTCGGCCTGCGGCCTCCAGCTCATCGAGGGTCGCATCGTCAGCGACGTAACATCCCTCGCCATTCTTCAGCGGCACCACGATCTCCTGACCTGGCTCCAGCGCCGAAGTCCAGGCGGTCGCAGTGCTTTCGACCCGCAGCCGTTGGTCACGGCAGACGAAGTGCAGCGAAGCGTTCCGGGTCAGTGCCCCGGGCAGCAGGTGGGTCTCGCAGAGGATCTGGAATCCATTGCAGATCCCCAGCACCGGCATGCCGCCATCTGCAGCCGCCACGATGAGGGGCATCAGCGGGGCGAACCGCGCGATGGCACCGCATCGCAGGTAGTCGCCGTAGGAGAAACCCCCCGGTAGGACGACTGCGTCCACTCCCTGCAGGTCGGCATCACCGTGCCAGAGCGGCACTGCCTCCGCACCCGCCAGGGTGACGGCTCGTGCAGCATCGATGTCGTCGAGGGTGCCGGGGAAAGTTACGACCCCGATACGAGCGCCGGCGACCATCAGTCGACCACCCGCATCGAGTAATCCTCGATGACCGGGTTGCTCAACAACTTGTCGGCCAGTTCGTGCAGTTGTCTATCGGTCTGCTCGTCAACGTCACCGTCCACGTCGATGACGAATTGCTTGCCCTGGCGCACCGAGGACACCCCATCGATACCCAACCGCCCGAGGGCACCTTGCACGGCACGGCCCTGTGGATCGAGGATCTCGGGCTTGAGATGGACGTCGACGATGACTCGTGCCACGAAGCGCTCCTAGTCGTCCGGCAGTGAAACCAGCGTATCCGTCGACCGGGCTCACCCCACACCGCGACCCGCGTCAGGTCACGGCGTCCGACCTCGAGGCTCAGGCCTCCAGCGGATCACCCAGCGACCAGTTGTCGACCTGGGGCATGTCGGCCAGGTGCTCGACCACGTACTTCTCGTGACGATCGAGCTGTGCCTGGCACCAGGTCCGGAGTTCGCTGGCGCCCTTCACCGCCCGCGGCGAGTTGTTCAGGGCGTCCATCACGAGGTGGTACCTGTCGGCCCCGTTGCGCACCACCATGTCGAACGGTGTCGTCGTGGTGCCCTCCTCGCGGAATCCCCGGACATGGAACCGGTCGGCGTCGGGTCGACCGTGGATCAGTTGGTGGATGGCCCCCGGGAAACCATGGAAGGAGAACACGACGTCCACCGAATCCGTGAACAGTTCCCGGAATCGCAACTCGTCCATGCCGTGTGGGTGATCCTTCGGCCGAGGAAGAGTCATGAGGTCGACGACGTTGACCACCCGGACTTTCAGCTGGGGCAGCTTCTGCTTCAGGATGTCGGCTGCCGCCACCGTCTCCATCGTCACCACATCGCCCGCGCACGCCAGCACGATGTCGGGGTCGGAGTCGCCGTCGTCGTTTCCTGCCCACTCCCATACCGACGCACCCTTGGTGCAGTGCTCGATCGCCTCCTCCATCGTCAGGTACTGCAACTGCGGTTGCTTGTCGATGACGATCAGATTCAGATAGTCCTTGCTGCGGAAGCAGTGGTCGGCCACGCTCAGCAGACAGTTGGCGTCCGGGGGGAGGTAGACCCGGGCGACTTCGCCCCGCTTGGTGATGACGTTCTGGATCAGGCCCGGGCCCTGATGGCTGAAACCGTTGTGGTCGTTGCGCCAGCAGGTGCTGGTCAGCAGGATGTTGAGGCTCGGCACCGGTGCCCTCCAGGGCAGGTCCTTGGCCTCCTCCAACCACTTGCCGTGCTGGATCGTCATCGAGGCGCTCACCATGGCGAAGGCCTCATAGGTCGCGAACAACCCGTGCCGACCGGTGAGGGTGTATGCCTCCAGCCAACCGTGACAGTTGTGTTCGCTGAGGACCTCCATGACCCGGCCCTGGTGGGAGATCTTCACGTCGGTGGGAATCAGATGCTCCATGAACCCGCGATCCGAGACCTCGAACACTTCGCCTATCCGGTTGGAGTTCGTCTCGTCGGGGCAGAAGACCCGGAAGGTGTGGGGATTGTCCACGTAGATATCACGCATCAGCGCACCTAGCGCCCGAGGACTCTCCATCCGCTCGGTAGCAGGTGACTCGACCGCCACACCATAGTTCTGGAACCCCCGCAGACTGAGATCCTCGGCGAGCAGGCCACCGTTGGCCGACGGATTCGCCGACATCCGCAGGTCGCCTTCGGGATTGTTCGACAACACGAGTTCGACCGGGGCGCCGGTGTCGTCGAAGAGTTCCTCCGGCCGGTATTCGCGCATCCACTTCTCGAGGATGGCCAAGTGCTCGGGGTTGCCCTTGACACCGCTGAGCGGCACCTGGTGGGCGCGCCAGGAGTCCGTCACCTGCACGCCGTCGACGTTCTCCGGGCCTGTCCAGCCCTTGGGGCTGCGCAGGATGATCATGGGCCAGCGCGGGCGCTCCTTGAAACCGTTGGTCCGGACCTCCTGCTGGATCTCCTTGATCCTGTCGAGCGCAGCGTCCAAGGTCTTGGCGAACCGATGGTGCATACCAGGGAGGTCGTCGCCGGACACCTCGAAGACGTCGTAGCCGTGTCCCTCGAGGAGAGACCTCACCTCATGGTGATCCTTGCGGGCAAGCACAGTGGGTCCGGCGATCTTGTAACCGTTCAGATGCAGGATCGGCAGCACCGCCCCGTCGCGCTCTGGATTGATGAACGAGATGCCCTTCCACGAGCCCTCCAGCGGACCCGTTTCGGCCTCCCCGTCGCCGACCACCGCCAAGGCCAGCAGGTCGGGGTTGTCCATCACCGCACCGAAGGCGTGGATCAAAACGTATCCGAGTTCACCACCTTCGTGGATCGATCCGGGCGTGGTGACGCTGACGTGACTGGGGATTCCGCCGGGGGAACTGAAGCGGCGGAACAAGGTCCGCATGCCGTGCGCGTCCTGCGGTGTGTCGGGGTAGGCCTCGTGCCACGTTCCCTCCAACCAGGAAGCCGCGGTGAGTGAAGGCCCACCATGACCCGGCCCGGTGAAGAAAACGGTCTTCTGCCCGCGCTCACGGATGGCCCTTGACATGTGCGAGTACATGAAGCCCAGGCCCGCCGAGGTACCCCAATGACCCAACAACCTCGGCTTGATGTTGTCGCTCACGATCGGCTTGCGGCACAACACGTTGTCCTGCAGGTAGATCTGACCGACCGTCATGTACATGTTGGCCCGCCACCAGGCATCGATCCTGGCGAGTTCCTCGTCGTCCAAATAGGTATCGGTCGCAACTGCATCAGCGGACATCGGGCCTCGGCCTCTCGGTCGTCACGGGGGGGTCGCCGCCTAGTCTGTCGGCCTGCGTCTGGCCATGCCAGTCGAGCATCGGCACTGAATTCAGTTCGTCGGGAACGACGTCCAGCACGTGATGTGGATTCGCCCGCTCGGCGCCCGTCGTTCGGAAGGACGTCTCCCACTGTTCAGAACGTGTTGCCGGTGAGCCTCTGGTACACGTCGATGTACTTCTCGCGCGTGCGGTCGACCACCTCGGGAGGCAGCGGGGGTGGAGGGCTGTCCGATTGGCGGTCCCACCCCGACTCCGGCGAGGTCAGCCAGTCCCGGACGAACTGTTTGTCGAAGGAGGGTTGAGCCCTCCCGGGCAGCCAGGAATCGGCAGGCCAGTAGCGCGACGAGTCGGGTGTGAGCACCTCATCTCCAAGGATCGTGGTGCCGTCCTCGTCCAGGCCGAACTCGAACTTGGTGTCGGCGAGGATGATCCCCCGGCTACGAGCGATGTCCTCAGCTCGGGAGTAGAGGGCCAATGTCACCGAGCGCAGCCGATCGGCCTGGTCAGCACCGACCGTCGCGGCCACCTCCAGCATGCCGATGTTCTCGTCGTGCGCTCCGATCGCCGCCTTGGTGGCCGGGGTGAAGATTGGAGTGGGCAGCCGGGAGCCGTCGACCAGTCCCGGCGGTAGGGGGATACCGCAGACCTCCCCGCTCCGTTCGTAGTCCGCGAGACCGGATCCGGTCAGGTAGCCGCGGGCCACGCACTCCACCGGCAGCATCGCGAGCGGTTGGCAGATCATCGCCCGGCCCGCGACCGCGGCGGGGACGTCGGTGGAGACAACGTGGTTGCCGACGATGTCGGAGAGTTGCTCGAACCACCAGAGGCTTGCCGACGTCAGGATCCGGCCTTTGTCCGGGATGAGCGTCGGCAGCACCCAGTCGAAGGCGGAGATCCGGTCGCTGGCCACGAACAGCAGCAGCCGATCCGGTGTGCGCCACAGGTCTCGGACTTTTCCAGACGCCAGGTACTCGTATCCCTCGGGGAGGTTGTAGTCGGGGGGCGGAATCTCGGTGGTCGGCACGGCACGACGCTACTGGGGTGCTATCGGGCGCCCGCCGCGCGGTACACATCGACGGTGCGCTCGGCGATGGTGGCCCAGCTGAAATCCTCGACCGCTCGAGTGCGTCCGGCCACCCCCATGGCCTTGGCTGCTGCCGGATCGGCAGCCACCTGGTTCACCGCGTCGGCGAAGCGGCGCTCGAAACCGTCGGTGTCCTCGGCCGTGAACGGGACCAGCAGCCCGGTGACCCCGTCGACCACTACCTCGGGGATGCCGCCTACGGCACTGGCAACGACCGGGGTCTCGCAGGCCATCGCCTCAAGATTGACGATTCCCAGCGGCTCATACACCGAGGGGCAGGCGAACAGCAGCGCGTGGCTGAGCAGTTGGATCACGTCGGAACGGTCCAGTTGCGTGTCCAGCCAGTAGACGCCGCCTCGTGTGGCGTTCAGCTGCTCGACCGCGTCCGCCACCTCCTGACCCATCTCGGGGGTGTCCGGCGACGACGCGGCCAGCACCAAGGGGATACCCGGAGCGAAGTACTTGGCAGCGGCCAGCAGGTGGTTGATCCCCTTCTGCCTGGTGATCCGACCTACGAACAGCACGTACGGTTCGTCCAGGGGGATACCCAGACGGGTGAGGACATCCGTGTTCGGATCGGGTCGGTACTGCTCGGAGTCGATACCGTTGTGCACCACGTGGACCTTGGCAGGGTCGACGTTCGGGTAACAGGCCAGCACATCCGCCCGCATTCCGGCGCTGACAGCGATGATCGCCTCGGCGTTCTCGTAGGCGGTACGTTCCACCCATCTGGAGATGCGGTAGCCGCCGCCGAGTTGCTCCTCCTTCCACGGCCGCAGTGGTTCCAGCGAATGCGCGGTGATCACGCGCGGCACATCGAGCATCAGCCCCGTCAGGTGGCCGGCCATGTTGGCGTACCAGGTGTGGGAGTGCACCAGATCGACGTCCTTGATGGCCTCTGTGATGTCGAGGTCCACGCCCAGGGTCTGCAGCGCGGGATTGGCACCCGCAAGATCCGATGGGGTCTCGTGCCCGATGGCGTCGGGCCTGGGGTCTCCGAAACAGTGAACCTCCACATCGATCAGCTGGCGCAGCTCGCGCACCAGGTATTCGACATGGACACCGGCGCCACCGTAGTTGTTCGGGGGCCATTCTCTGGTTATCAATCCCGTTCGCACAGCGATCACACTAGAGGTCGCGCTAGTTTGAAGCCGTGCGAAATGCTCCGAAGGTTCTGGGAATCGTCCTCGCGGGTGGCGAGGGCAAGAGGTTGATGCCGCTGACCGCGGATCGGGCGAAGCCCGCCGTCCACTTCGGCGGGTCCTATCGGCTCATCGACTTCGTGCTCTCCAACCTGGTCAATGCCGGCTTCGTGCGACTGTGTGTGCTGACGCAGTACAAGTCGCACTCACTCGACCGCCACATCACGACCACCTGGCGGATGTCGACCTTGCTCGGCGACTATGTGACCCCTGTCCCGGCTCAGCAGCGGCTGGGCCCACGCTGGTTCACCGGGTCGGCCGATGCGATCTTCCAATCCCTGAATCTGGTCTACGACGAGAAGCCCGAGTATGTGGTGGTGTTCGGTGCGGACAACGTGTATCGGATGGATCCTCGCCAGATGCTGGATCACCACATCGAGGCCGGGGCCGGGGTCACGGTGGCGGGAATCAGGATGCCACGGTCGGAGGCCGACGCTTTCGGGGTCATCGAGACCGCCGCCGACGGCCAGACCATCGCGGCATTCCTCGAGAAGCCTGCGGACCCGCCGGGTATCCCCGGGTCCCCCGACGAGTCCTACGTTTCGATGGGCAACTACGTCTTCTCCACCGACGTGTTGATCGAAGCGCTGAAGATCGACGCCGGTGATGAGGGATCCGTGCACGACATGGGTGGCAACATCATCCCGATGCTCACCGAGCAAGGTCTCGCCACGGTCTACGACTTCGATCGCAACGAAGTCCCGGGGGCGACGGAACGAGACCACGGCTATTGGCGCGACGTCGGGACCCTGGATGCCTACCACGACGCCCACATGGATCTGGTTTCGGTACATCCGGTGTTCAACCTCTACAACCGGAAGTGGCCGATCCTGACCAACCTGCCACCGCTCCCGCCTGCGAAGTTCGTCGAGGGTGGCAACGCCCACGAATCCATGGTCGGCGCGGGCACTGTCGTGGCCGGCGGTCACGTTCGGACCTCCGTCGTGGCCGGTGACGTTCGAATCAACTCCGGTGCGTACGTCGAAGGCAGTGTCATCATGCCCGGAGTGACCATCGGCCCCGGTGCTGTGATTCGCAACGCGGTGCTGGACAAGCACGCCGTGGTGGAGGAAGGCGCCCAACTGGGTGTCGATCTGGACAGCGACCGGGAACGCTACACCGTCTCCCCAGGTGGAATCGTGGTGGTGGGCAAGGGCATCACCGTTCCGCGTCTCTGACCAAGCGGTGATCGGATGATCCGACGATGATCACCTCGGCACCGCCGACGCCGTCACCGACGACTGTTCTGCAGAGAGTCGAGGAGACCAACCAGCAGGCTTCTGCCGAGTCGCAGAAACTGTCCGTCACCAACATCCCGAACACCGTCCTTTGGTGGTGCCTCGCGGTCGGGGCCATCGTGCTGCTGTGGCTACTGATCAAGCACCTGGCGCGCCGCGACAACAAGCTCGCGGTACGGATCTACGACACCCTGGACCCGCAGGTGCAAGCCCTGCGGATCTGGATCGCCAACGCACCCGTGACCTTCGTGTACATAGCCTGCTGGACGATCACATCAGTCATCGTGCAGGGGACACCCAAGGATCTCGCCGGCATCATGACGCGTTTCAACAGCACGAACATCTTCGAACTCCTCAAGGAGCCACTTCATGTGCTGTTCACGAGTGCCTTCCTGGTAGCCGACTACGGCTTCGCTTACTGGCTCTATGTCATCGTGTACCTGCTGATCACGGCACGATTGGAGCAGCGGATCGGGTCGGTCCGGGTCGTGTTGGTCGGGGCGGGCGCCCATGTCTTGGGCACCCTGGCCATCGTGGCCGTCGAGATGGTGGCCATAGCCATGGAGTGGCTGCCCAAGACGACGGTGATCGGCCAGGACGTAGGCGTCAGTTACGTGATGGTGGGAACGTGCGGCGCCTACCTGCTCTTCGTCAGCGCGAAGTGGCGCTGGTGGTACCGGGCTGCCATCGCGGTTGGCATCCTGGGCCCGCTCATCGTGTCCCACACGATCTGGGACCTCGGTCACTTTCTGGCCACCACATTCGGTTTCCTGCTGGGCCTGTGGGTCAAACGCTATGGGGTCCGGGCGGCGGTGACGTGGCGCTCCCTGGTGTCGTCCCATCCGCCCAGGAGCCTGCCCACCTGGAACCTGCCGGTGACCGACGCCCGTAGCCTGGGTTCATGACCCAGAACGTCACCATCGTGGAGGTCGCTCCCCGCGACGGCCTGCAGAACGATCCCGCGCTGTTGAGCACGTCCCAGAAGGTCGAGCTGATCAACCGCTGCGTCGGTGCTGGGGTCAGCCGCATTGAGGTTGCGTCCTTCGTCAACCCCAAGCGGGTGCCGCAGATGGCCGATGCCGAGGCGGTGATCGAGGGGTTGCCGAAGGGTGCCGCGTCCTACATCGGCCTGGTGCTGAACAGTCGGGGCTTCGAGCGGGCCAGACTCACGGCCCTGGACGAGATCAACCTGGTCGTGATGGTCACCGACGAGTTCTCGGAACGCAACCAGGGCATGTCGACGCAGGCGGCGATCGAGACCGTTGCCGAGGTGACGCCGCTGGCGAAGGATGCCGGGCTGACTGTGTCGGTGACCATGTCCGCCTCCTTCGGGTGTCCCTACACCGGCGAGGTGCCGGTGACCCGGGTCGCCGATGTTGCCGCCGAATTGGCGACCACCGGAGTCGCCGAGATCGCGATCGCCGACACCATCGGGGTGGCCGTGCCACGGGACGTCCTTCGCCGGGTGGCCGCTGTGCGCGAGGTTGTCGGCAGGGTCGCGTTGCGCGTACACGTCCACAACACGCGCAACACCGGATACGCCAGTGCGTTGGCCGCCTACGAGGCCGGAGTCAGTGTGCTGGACTCCTCCCTCGGCGGCATCGGCGGCTGCCCTTTCGCCCCGCGGGCCACCGGCAACATCGCCACCGAGGATCTGGTTTTCGCCTTGGAGAGGTCCGGGGTAGACACCGGCCTCGACCTCGACGAGCTCTGCAGGTCGGCCGAGTGGCTCTCAGCTCAACTGGGTCGACCCACCCCCGGCCTCGTTGACAAGGCCGGCCCCTTCCCGCCCCGCAACTGACTGCGCCGGCGCCGGTTCCAGCGCCCAGCCGGGGGCACCGAAGACGTGTCGCCAGCGAGCCCGCCAGTTCTCCGAACGGCGGACATCACCAGCGATGGCCGCGAACTCACCCCACGCCACCTTTATCGGGTTGTAGGTGTTGATGTTCTTCGTCAGGCCATACGTGACGGGCTTGTCTTCCGCCACGAATGAGGAGAACATCCGATCCCAGAGGATGAGGATGCCGCCGTAGTTGGTGTCCAAGTACTCGGGGTTGGAGCCATGGTGCACCCGATGGTGCGAAGGCGTATTGAGCGTGAACTCGAACCATCGCGGTAGTCGATCGATGCGCTCGGTGTGGATCCAGTACTGGTAGAGCAGATTCGCCGAGTGCACGAGTGCCCACTCTGCCGGGGTGAACCCCAGGAGCATCACCGGGATGTAGAAGATCCAAGCGGTGAGCGGTGTCCACGACTGCCGCAGGGCGGTCGAGAGGTTGTAGTACTGCGAGGAGTGGTGCGTCACATGGGCAGCCCAGAAGAAGCGCGACTCGTGGTGCACCCGGTGAAACCAGTAGTAACAGAAGTCGTCGAGCAGCACCAACAGCGCCCAGCCGGCGATCATCAGGCCGACCGATCCACTCGTCAGCCAGGACCCCAGGTTGACGATCGCGAACTGGTGGAAGAACGTCAGGAAAGCCAGCATGACGGCCGCGAGCAGAGCGCCAACCACCAAGGAGCCGAGTCCCATCAGGATCGATGTCGCAGCATCCTTCGGCGCGTACCCGCGTTGCTCCGGGTCCGGACGGCGCCAATGGACGAAGACCTCCAACGACATCGTCGCGATGTAGAGCGGAATCGCGACCACCGTGAGGTCGGGCAGGTTCTCCAGAGCCATGGCGTCAGGCTAGCCGACCGGCGGGTCGCCGGCCCGCAGTGAGAAGCTCGGCTAGCCGAAACGTCCGGAGATGTAGTCCTCAGTCTGCTTCTCCTTGGGGCTGGAGAAGATGACCTCCGTCGGCCCGTACTCAACCAGCCTGCCTGGCTGTCCCACCCCGGCCAGGTTGAAGAACGCCGTTGTCTCCGAAACCCGAGCCGCCTGTTGCATGTTGTGGGTCACGATCACGATGGTGAACTCGGTCTTGAGTTCCTCCACCAGGTCCTCGATGGCGAGCGTCGAGATGGGATCCAAGGCCGAGGCCGGCTCATCCATCAGCAACACCTCCGGTTCGATGGCGATCGCTCTGGCGATGCACAGCCGCTGCTGCTGACCGCCCGACAGGCCGGCACCGGGCTTCTTGAGCCGATCCTTGACCTCGTTCCACAAGTTGGCGCCACGCAGAGACTTCTCCACGATGTCGTCGAACTGCGACTTCTTGACCTTCTTGGAGTTGTCGAGCTTGATGCCCGCCAGAACGTTGTCGTAGATGGACATCGTGGGAAACGGATTCGGGCGTTGGAACACCATCCCGACGACCCGTCGCACGTTGACCGGGTCGACATCCGGTGCGTATATGTCGAGGCCATCGAGCAGGATCTCGCCCTCGACGTAGGCACCCGGGATCACTTCGTGCATCCGATTCAGGGTGCGCAACACCGTCGACTTCCCGCAGCCGGACGGCCCGATGAAGGCCGTGACGGAGCGCGGCTGGATGGGGATGGTGACACCTTCCACGGCCTTGAAACTGCCGTAGTAGATGTCGACATCGTTCATGTCGATGCGCTTGGAACGCGACAGCGAACCTGTGTCGTGAATCTCCTGCGCCACCACTTTTCCTCCGACTGGGGTGGGGTTACGCACGAAGGAGCTCGCCTTGGCGTCCCCTGTGGCAACCTGCGTGGCGTCGTCGGCTGCGGCCGTTACGCGTGATACCTGATCCATGTGTACTACTCCGATTTCGGTGCGAAGAACCTAGCAACGATTCGTGCACCTAGGTACAGAATCATCACCAAGACGATGAGGACGAGAGCGCCGGCCCAGGCGCGCGACAGAGAAGCGTCGGTACCGCTGGCAATCTGGTCCCACACGAAGGTCGGGATTGATGCCTGGGCTCCCTTGAACGGGTCGTAGTTGATGCTCTGCGACAGGAATGTCGTCAGCAGGAGCGGTGCAGTCTCCCCCGCAACGCGCGCCACGGCGAGCATCACGCCGGTGATGATGCCGCCGATGGCGGTCGGCAGGACGATCCGAAGGATCGTCTTCCATTTCGGGACCCCGAGCGCGTACGACGCCTCTCGGAGTTCGTTAGGAACGATCTTCAGCATCTCTTCGGTGGATCGCACGATTACGGGAATCATCAGGATCGTCAGAGCGAGCGAGCCCGCGAATCCCGACCGCTGGAAGCCGAGCGTCAGCACCCAGAAGGTGTAGATGAACAGACCGGCGATGATCGACGGGATGCCGGTCATGACGTCGACGAAGAAGCTGATGGCCTTGCCAAGCTTGCGCTTGCTGCTGTATTCGACGAGGTAGATGGCGGTCAGGATTCCGATCGGCACCGCGAACGCGGCCGCGATGAGTACCTGCTCGATGGTGCCGATGAGGGCGTGATAGAGGCCGCCACCCTGCTTCTGCGGGCTGATGTTACGCATCGAGCGGCCCAGGAACTCCGCACTCAGGGCATCCAAGCCCTTCATCACCGTGACGACGATGATGGCGACCAGAGCCGCCAGGGCAGCGAAGAAGGCGGCGTAGATCAACGTCGTGAAGAGCCGGTCAACCGAGTGCCGCCGACCCTCGACCGCGAAGGACCACGCCGACTGGCCGATGATGAAGAGGACGGCCGCAACCACTGCGGTGTCCGCCACCCCTTGGATACCGGTGGCCAGGTTGAGCACTACTGCGACCGCAACTGCCGCGAGACCGGTGTAGAGCGGGGCCAACCTCGGCAGGCGTTTGCCGACCAGTGCGGCTTTGATCTCCGGACTCGCCGGGCGTTGCTCGATAGACGTGGACATTCAGTTCGCCCCCGAGAACTCGGCGCGCCTGGCGATGATCCACCGGGCGATCATGTTTACAGCCATCGTGATGACGAACAGCACCAGGCCGGAGGCGACCAGCGCTGAGAGCCCGGTAGGTCCGGCCTCGTTCCACTTCAGCGCGATGTTTGCGGCGAAAGTGTTACCACCCGGCTCGGTGATGTGCCAGTTGATGGTGAACAACGCGGAGAGGATCAGGGCCACCGCGATCGTCTCGCCGAGGGCCCGGCCTAAGGCCAGCATCGCCGCACTGATCATCCCCGGGCGCGCGAACGGGAAGACCGCGAGCCGCATGACCTCCCAGCGGGTCGCGCCCAACGCCAGGGCCGCCTCCCGATGAGCCCGCGGCACCTGCGCGAACACCTCCCGGGTGATGGCCGACATGGTCGGCAGGATCATGATCGCCAGCACCACCGAGGCGATGAAGATCGACTTCGTGTATATGCCGGTGGTGTTGTTGAACAGCGGAATGAAGCCGAGGTAGTCGTTCATCCACTGGGTGAGTCCGAACATGTTGGGCATCAGGAATTCCAGGCCCCAGAGTCCGAAGATGATGGACGGCACAGCAGCGAGCACGTCCACCACGAAGGCGAGGCTGGAGGCGAGGCGGCGGCTGGCGTAGAACGCGATGAACATCGCAGTTCCGATACCGAGCGGCACCGCGATGATCATCGCTATCGCCGCAGTCATCAGAGTGCCGAAGGCGAGCGCGGCGATGCCGAAGGCCGCCGGGGTGTCGTCGGGGAACCACTGCTGGAATGTGAAGAAGTTGGCGGAGTTGGCGCTCAGGGCCGGGATCGACTTGACCACCAGGAAGACAGCGATCGCCGCCAAGATCACCAGGACGAGGATGCCGGCGTTACGGGTGAGACCGAGGAAGGCCCGATCGCCGCGGCGCACGGACTTGCCCTTCAAGGCTTCCGCCTCGGACTCAGGTTCTTGCGGGGGTGCCTCGATGACGGCCATGTTCGGCTGCCTCCTTCCGCGCGAGAAAGGGAATCGCTGGGCCCGGCCCGCGCAGCCGGGCCCAGCGACGTTCCTTACTAGCTGCTCAGGGCAGCGACCGCAGCAGCAACCTTGGTCTGCAGGTCAGCCGGCAGCGGTGCGTAGTCCAGGGCGGTAAGTCCGCTCTGTCCCGCCGTCGACGAGGTGTACGTCAGGAAGCTCTTGGTCAACTCCAGGTTCGGACCGAGCCCCTTCGAGCAGGTGATCTCGTAGGTGACGGCCAGCACCGGGTACGCGCCGGGAGCCTTGGTGGCGTAGTCGAGGCTGAGGACGAGGTTGTTGCCCTCACCGGTCACCTTCGCCGTCGCCAGCCCGGCGGTCGTTGTCTCAGGGGTCAACTCGACGGCACCGCCGCCGTTGTTGATCACCGCAGCCTTGGCGCCGGCCTGCGACACGAAGGACGCCTCGATGTAGCTGATCGAGTTCGGTGTCGACTTCAGCGACGATGCGACGCCGTCGCTTCCCTTGGCACCCTGTCCGCCCGGGGCCTTCCAATCCTTGGTGTTGCCGTAGGTCCAGGCGCCGTTGGAGGCCGCCGTCAACCAGGAGGTGAAGTTGGCGGTGGTACCGGAACCATCGGAACGGTGGTACGCGGCGATGGGTGCGTTGGGCAGCGTCACGCCTGGGTTGATAGCGGCGATCGCCGGATCATTCCAGTTCGTGATCTTGCCGGAGAAGATGTTCGCGGTGACCTCGGGTGTCAGGGTGAGCTTGTCGACCCCGGGCACGTTGTATGCGACCGCGATGGCACCGCCGACCATGGGCAGGTTCCAGGCAGGGTTGTTCTGGCACCGGGTCTGGGCCTTGGTGGCATCGGCATCGGCGATGGCCTTGTCAGAACCGGCGAAGGAGGTCTGGTTGTTGATGAAGTCCTGAATGCCAGCGCTCGACCCGGAGGGCGAGTACTCGATGGTGGCACCGTTGCACGCACCCTGATACTGGTTGATCCACTCGTTGATCGCGTTCTTCTGGAACGAGGAACCGGACGCCTTGATGGACCCGCTGGCGCAGGCGATGCTGGCGGATGCGCTACCGGAGGCACCCGAGGAGCTGCTCGACGAGCCCCCGTCGGACCCACAAGCTGCGAGCGCCAAGAGCCCGGCGACGCCGATGACGGCGAAGCTCCCGCTACGGATGTTTCCCACTTAATTCCTCCATCGATTCTGTGAAGCCTCTGTTCGTGGCAGGTCGAAACGTAGCGGCGGGAAGTGGCTGATCAGTGGCCCGACAGTGAACGAGATGTGAACGCGGGCGGAACGTTGACTCCCCTGGCTCGGGGCGATGCCGGATAGCCCCTGGGACCGGTCGCTCACCGCGTCACACCTCGAAGATGTATCCCATCCCCCGCACGGTGATGAGGTGACGCGGCGCCGCCGGGTCCTCCTCAATCTTCTGCCGCAACCGCTTGATGTGAACGTCGAGTGTCTTGCTGTCTGTTCGTGTTGTGGGACCCCAGACGTAGTCGAGAATCTGACGCCTACTGCGTACGCGGCCGGCACGCCGAACCAAGTACTCCAACAGTTCGAACTCGCGCAACGGGAACGATGTCGGCTTGCCGTGCACCTCCACCAGGTGCCGTTCCATGTCGATCACTACCGGGCCGGCGACGACGGCCTCCTGGTGGGTGCTCGCGCCGGTGCGCTCGGAGCGCCAGCGCAGCAGGGCACGGATGCGAGCGAGAAGCTCGCGGGCCGAGAACGGCTTCGTCACGTAGTCGTCGGCGCCGAGCTCGAGGCCGACGACACGATCCACCTCGTCTCCTCGCGCGCTCAACATGATGATCGGCACCGATGAGTGCGTGCGGATGGCGCGGCAGACGTCGGTCCCGAGCATGCCTGGAAGCATCACGTCAAGGAGCACCAGATCTGCGCCATGGGCCTCGAACAGGGCCAGCCCTTGCGGCCCCGTTGTCGCGGTCTCAACGTCGAACCCCTCAGCTGTCAGCATGAATGCCAGGGGATCGCTGACCGAGTCCTCGTCCTCGATCATGAGTATCCGCACCATGGCGGAGATGTTTCCAGTGAATCCGTCGCCGCGGGTGTGCGCCGCTTGAACGTTGCAAGGCGGCTCGGATAACGGCGGTTTAACGGTCGGCTAACTGGCGCACAGTCACTCGGAGGCGAACAGCGGATCGTGTAACTCGTGGTCGGGATCCTCCGCCAACAGGAAGTCCCGGACGCGCGTGTCTATCTGACGCAGCATGTCCAGCACCTCGGTCGCGCTATCCAACGACGGCTCGGCAATCTGCCACTCGAGCACGGCGATCGAACCGTCGCCCAGCTTCGGGGCTGGATCACCGATGGCGATCACGTGGCTCGCGTCCCTGAGCAGCCCTGGAGTCACCTCCTGGGGTGCATCGGTGAGTTCCGCACCGACCTCGCCCATCATCTGCACAACCATCGGGTCCACAACGCCCGATGGGTCGACGCCGGCAGACTGGACGGTGAACCGCCCGGGCGCGTAGAACCGCAACATGGCGGCGGCTGACTGCGATCGGGCGGCATTGCTCTCGCCGATGACAACGATGGCCGGTATGTCCCGTTGCCGGTCCGCGGCGGCAAGCCCTTGCTGTTCAACCTGTCTGAGTGCGGCGCGGCCGGCCAGGACCGGCAGGTAGGTAGTGACTTTCGCGTCTCTTGCAAGGTCGGCGTAGGCGCTGAACACCATGGCTCGAAGGTCGTGGCGGCGCACCTTCCCGCCAGTGTGGGCGACGAGTCCGTCGACCACCGCTTCCAATTGGACCTCGACGTGGGAGTCCTGGACCTCGCCGTGCGGATTCGAATCAGTCATCCGGACAGTGTCGCCGTTCGCGTCATCCGTCGTGGGACGGACACGACCCGTTCACCTCCAGTTCACCTCCAGGAGCGAGTGCTGCAGACGCGCAGAGTTCATGCGTCGTAGCGCTCAATTCCCAGGATCTTTCCGGTCACGCGACCGCGGGGCGTTAGCTCGCGATGAAAGACGATGTAACAACCCGGCGCCATCGGCTTCTTGAGCGCTGCCTGTCCACCCTTGATGTCGAAATGACTGCCCAGCGCGTTGAGGATTTCCGGCAGAAGTGGGCGGTGGCTGCAGACCACCATGGGCGCAGAATCGCGAGCATGCCGCAGTATCTGGCGGACACTCGACTTTGGCCGGGCTGCGTAGGCTTCCTCACTGAGCAGCGGCTCCTCGATCACCTTCGTGCCAAGCGCCTTGGCCACGGGGGTCACCGTCTCGACGCACCTCGCCGAATCCGAAGAGCGCACCTCGGTGATACCGAAGGCAAGCAGCAGATCGACCAGCCGCTTCGCCTGGCTACGACCGCGCTGGTTCAGCGGCCTCCTAGTGTCGTCCTTGCCCTTGTAGTCGCTCCGCTTGACCGCCTCCGTGTGCCGCAAAACGATCAAAGGCGACGTCTCCGGCAGCGCGGCCGCGATGTCCACCAGTTCGCGGTCGCGGCCGTAGGTCAGTCGGGCCTTCGCCCGACCAGGCGTGACCCACTCGATCTGATCGATCTCGCGATTCGACTTGAATCCCGGACCGCCGGGACGGGCCTGGCCGAGCCAGTACGCCACCGTCTTCAAGCGACCCTCCACGCGGTAGCGCTGACCCGGCAGCATCGGGCCCAGCGCCACTTCCGAGCCCGTCTCCTCGACGGTCTCCCGGCGAGCCGTCTCGGTCAGGTGCTCGTCGCCTTCGACCTTGCCCTTGGGCAAGGACCAGTCGTTATGCCTGGGCCGATGCAGGATGCACACTTCGATGCCCCGCCTGCTGCGCCGCAGCAGGACCACGCCGGCCGCCCGAATGGTGGATGCCAACAGAACACCTAGCCCAGGTCCGTGTGTTTGTGGACGCGCTTGACCTCGGGCCACACCCGGCGGAATTCCAGCCGGTTGTGGATCTCCTCCTCGAACTCGTGCTCATGGAGCAGCCCGAGGGCGAAGCCCGTCTCGCCATCGACATCTGGGGTGGCGGCGATCTCGCGGATGACGTCCTGCGCGACGCAGGCATCTTGATGTTCACCGAGGACATCCGTCACCAGCGACAACGCCGAACCGAGTTCCTTGGCCGGTTGGCCGAACACGGGGGCGACCGCGTCCGCGGCGTACCGCGCCCGTTTGGCGGCGATCCGAGCCTCGTGCCAGGTCTCCGCCGCACCTTCCAGCTCGAGCATCTTCACATCCCGGGCCAGACGCTTCCACGCCTTCCGCACCAGTGGGGGCAATACCTCCGCCGACGCGAGGTCCGCATGTGCGGTCAGGCGGGGATGCGCCGCAGCATCCACCAGGGAGGCCAAGAGCCGCGCATGGCGGGCGCTGCGCATCGAATCCAGCGCATGCTCCCGCGCCTCCGCCAACCGATGGCGCAGCCGCGGATCCATGACCGACCGGATGAGCAGGGCTTCGCGTTCACCCAGGTTGTCAGCGTGCCTATCAAGCCTCTCCAAGAGAACCTCGGTGTCGCGCGCGCTGCCCAACTGACTGGCCGCCCACGCCAGCTCCTCGCGCAGGCCATCGGCCCATTCCTTCTCCACCAGGGGTGCGAAGACTTTCAGTCCGCTGCGCAGCCTTCGAGCGGCAACCCTCATTTGGTGCACGGCGTCGGGCAGATCGCGGCGGACCCGCACGTCCTGTTCGAGGAAGGCTCGAACGTAGGTGCGCAGGTGTGCGGTCACCGCCTTCGACGCGGGATCGGCCGGCGTCACCGGTTCCGGCTTCGGCACATCGGCCGGTTCTCGGGTGGCGGGGCCGAGGGCACTTGCAGCCTTGGACGACTTGCTGGGCGTTGCACCTGCGGACAGCAGCAGATCGACCGGACCGGAGAGGTCCGCATCGGCGACAATCGCCTCCACTTCTATCTCGCGGAAGCGGGAGATGACCTCGCCACCATCGAGCACCGAGACCGTGTCGTCGACGAGTTCCGCGAATGCCACACCGTCCTCGTCGTACAGAAGGTACGGCGTGCGGTTGGTCTCGAGCGTGACCACAGGACGCAGAACGCCGTCACGGACGAAGGCCGTGACCACCTCTGAGAGGCCGGTCGGGACATGGCCCACCTCGCCGTCGGACAGTGGCAGCCTCAACTCGTCGCGCACACCCTCACTGGCACCCTGCACCGGAAGCTTCATATGCCAGCCGGCATCGTCGCCCCCCTCCCGCCGCCGAAGGGTGACGCCCCAGCGGAACAACCTGAGGTCGTCGGTGTCGTGGTAGACAGCGAGCAGGTCCCGCGGACTCTGCGGCACCACGACGCTGACGCCCGGCGCGGCCGTCAGATCGGGGAGTTTGAACAGGGCGTGCACCCGCAACTTGGTCTCGACCTCTCGAACCTCCTGCGGCACCTCGGTGTCTGACATCCCGGCAGCTTCCTCATCCCCTACAACGTCCACCCGCACGTCCGGTGGCGTCGGGTCCTCGATCTCGGCGTCCGCTC
>CAYMPK010000001.1:50666-50987 GCA_964392145.1 uncultured Actinomycetes bacterium
ATCGGGGGCTCCCACGTCGTTGACTACTGCGGATGAGGACGTCTTGAATGTCGACCAGTGGCGCGCCGTCCGCATCGGGGCGTCGCGGCGTCCAGCCACCGTCGGAGTCCAAGTCCCACGCGACGGTGCCCGGGTCGAACGCCATGTCGAAGAGCCCGGTAACCATCGTCACGTGGGCGGCCTCACTCAATGACAGCAGCGCCTCCACGCGTCGATCGAGGTTGCGGTGCATGAGATCGGCGGATCCGATCCACACCTCGGTATCGCCGCCGTTGGTGAATTCGTAGGCGCGGGAATGCTCCAGGAAGCGTCCGAGGATGC
>CAYMPK010000001.1:50997-52305 GCA_964392145.1 uncultured Actinomycetes bacterium
GGATGCTGCGCACCCGGATCGTCTCGCTCATCCCCGGGACGCCGGGACGCACGGCGCAGATACCCCGCACCCAGATGTCGATCGGCACCCCGGCCTGGGACGCTCGATACAGAGCGTCGATGATCGCCTCGTCCACGATCGAGTTGCACTTGAACCGGATCCTCGCCTCCCGGCCGGCCCGATGGTGATCGACCTCGCGTTCGATCCGTTCCAACAATCCCGACCTGATGCTGTGCGGTGCAACCAGCAGCCGTTCGTAGGAGGTGTTCATCGAGTAGCCGGACAGTTGGTTGAACAGATTGGCGACATCTTCACCCACCTGCTCGTCGGCTGTCAGGATCCCGAGATCCTCGTATAGCCGCGCAGTCTTCGGGTGGTAGTTTCCCGTCCCGATGTGGCAGTACCGGCGCAGCCGGTCACCGTCGTCGCGAACCACCATCGACAGTTTGCAGTGGGTCTTCAACCCGACCAGTCCGTACACCACGTGCACGCCTGCCCGCTCCAACTTTCGGGCCCAGGTGATGTTCGCTTCCTCGTCGAACCTGGCCTTGATCTCCACCAGCGCCAACACCTGCTTGCCCGAATGTGCGGCATCGATGAGCGACTCGATGATCGGTGAATCGCCCGACGTGCGATACAAAGCCTGCTTGATGGCCAGCACTTTCGGGTCGGCAGCGGCCTGCTCCAGGAATCGCTGAACCGACGTCGAGAACGAGTCGTAGGGATGGTGCAACAACACCTCCCTGGTACGCATGGCCTCCAACACGTCCGGGGCGCTGGCCGATTCCACCTCGGCCAACTCCTTCGAGGTTTTCGGCACGAAGGGCGGATCCTTCAGATCCTCCCGATCCAGGCCCACCAGTGCCCACAACCCGATGAGGTCGATCGGCCAGGGGAGTTTGAACACCTCCTGTTCGCTGACGCCAAGTTCCCTCACCAGCAGATCCAGCACGTGCGGATCTATGGATTCCTCCACCTCGAGGCGCACGGGAGGTCCGAACCTCCGACGCATGAGTTCGCGTTCGAGCGCCTTCAGCAGGTTCTCCGCGTCGTCCTCCTCCACCTCCACGTCTTCGTTCCGGGTGACGCGGAAGGTGTGGTGCTGCAGCACCTCCATCCCGGGGAACAACTCCTCCAGGTGGGTGGCGATGACGTCCTCGAGTGGCACGAAACGCGAGGAGCCCACATGCAGGAACCGTGGCAGCAGCGGCGGCACCTTCACCCGGGCGAAGAGCTCCGTGCCGGTCTCCGGATTGCGCACTACGACCGCGAGGTTGAGTGACAGTCCCGAGATGTAGGGGAACGGGT
>CAYMPK010000002.1:0-26523 GCA_964392145.1 uncultured Actinomycetes bacterium
TTGATGCTCGCCGGGAAGACGCCCGGGGCACAGCCGAACGCGTCGATCGGGACCGTCGCCGGAGCGCCCTGTCGTTGAACGACGACCGGGGCAGGGTTGGCGCCGCTGCGGCAGACGACCGCCAGGGTGGCCTGGGTGGCCCCGGTGGGCCAGGTGAAGCGACCCTTGGTGGTGTCGATCTTGCTGAACTCCTGCGGCGCATTGATCGAGGGCTCATCGATCACCAGGGTCTTCACCGGTCCGGCGGAGTTGTTCTTGGCACCCAGGTTCATGGTGACGCCGGAGTTCTGGCCGACGACAATGGCGCCGTTGGCATTCCAGGTGCCGGCATTGTCGGCGAACATGTTCTTACTGGCCTGCACGCGAATCGTGTCTGGGTCGACGCCGAAATCAGCCGTCACCTTCGGACTGTCGATCGGTTCGCCCTCAATGGTTATGGCCGTGGCGACCGCTTCATTGGTGATCCTCAGACGGGTCTGCGGTTGGATCGGCTGACCGTTGTTCCGGAAGGTGTTGCGGAGTTGCACGCCCAACTCCACCCGGCCGCTGTCCGCACTGTGCGGGATGACGGCGCCGCCATTGTTCGTGAACGTGTACCGAACCCCGGTGATCGACCCCAGCGGCGTGCCACCCGGGGGGCTGAAGGGGCCGTTGCCCGACTGTGGGGCCGATTCGATCCACTCGCCGTCGGCACACGGCGTTCCGATGGGCTTGGTGCAGACGCCCACCGTGATCCGGTCAGCGCCCGGCGGATAGGCCTGGACCGGTCCCAGCCGGGTCACGTCGAAGGCGTTGAAGGTGGCAGAGGTGTTGTCGGTGACCCGCAGCTTCTCCACTGACGCGGACGTCGAGGAGGCGTTCCGGGCCCCGAGCGTGATGGTGCTCTCCGCGCCGGACTGGGCGATCGCCGAGGCGGGTGACCACGACTTGGTGGCCACCGGCCGATAGACGACGGGCACCTCCACCTTGATGGGGTTCGCGGATTCCTTGGGGTCCGCGTTGGTGGCCGAAGCGACGGCGGTGTTGGTGATCACGTCACCGTTCACGACGTCCGTCTCGGACGGTAGCCGCATCCCGACCCCGATCGTGCGGTTACTGCCGGCGGGGAGCCCGAACTGGCCGGCCGGCTGGCTCAGCGGCAGGGTGAACTTGATGGTGAGCAGCCTGGTCACCGGGTCGTAGGTGACCTGCCGCTCGCTGCTGCTGGACGGGATCGAGGTGGCGTCGAACTGGGCCGGCAGGGTGTCGGTGATGGTCGCATCGACGCAGCCCTCGACGAGGCTGGAGCAGCCGATCGCGAGGTTGTACTGGAATTGCTCACCGGGCTTGATGATCCCCGGGATGTTCGGAGGGTTCGGTGTAATCGTCGAGCTCTTGGTGAAGGACAGCGTCGACGTGCCCGCGGCCTGGGCGGCACCGGCTGGCAGCAGCAGCGCGGCGACCATGGCCAGCAGCGCGGCCAAGACCGTGGGTAGGAGGCGGCGCGTGAGCGCTGGGGTGGTGCGGGGCCTTCTGCCAGGGGATCCGTTCTTCGCCATGATGCTGTCCTCCCGTAGACGTCGTACGCCGACCGTCTGGGTGACACGCCGAACGGCGTACGCCGGTTTGCCGCCTCTGGACTTACACTAGCCACCCCGTTACGCGCGTAGCCACTTGATGACGAACGCCATCCAATTCCCCGTGCCTCGTGCGCCCACTATCCCCCGGGGCTGGCTGGTCGCCCGTTGCACAGAGCGACCAAGATGGCGTCCATGGATGAAACCCGCACGGCGACCGACCGGGATGAGCTGCGTGCCTTCGTGGTGTCGCTTCCGAAGGCGGAGTTGCACGTGCATATCGAGGGCACCCTCGAGCCGGAGCTCATGTTCGAGCTGGCGGACCGCAACGGGATCCAGGTGCCGTACGACTCCGTCGACCACGCCCGCGCTGCCTACGATTTCGTCGACCTGCAGGCCTTCCTCGACCTCTACTACGCAGCCACCGACGTGCTGCGGACCGCAGCCGACTTCGAGGAGCTCACCTGGGCCTACCTGCAGCGGGCACACGCTGATGGCGTCGTCCACGTGGAACCCTTCTTCGATCCCCAGTCCCACCTGCCCCGCGGGGTGCCGATGGCGGACGTGGTCGGGGGTATCACTGCGGGGCTGCGCCGGGGTGAGCAGGAATTCGGCATCTCCTGGCGGCTCATCATGTGCTTCCTGCGGCACCTGCCGGAGGAGGATGCCTTCGCCACCCTCAGGGCGGCCGAGCCTTTCCTGGAACACATCCATGGAGTCGGGCTCGATTCCGGCGAGCGGGGCAACCCGCCAACCAAGTTCGCCCGGGTCTATGCCCGGGCAAAGGAGCTGGGGCTGCGGGCGGTGGCACATGCGGGCGAGGAGGGCCCCCCCGAATACATCGTGGAAGCGCTCGATGTTCTCGGTGTGGAGCGGGTCGACCACGGTGAAGCCGCCCGCAACGATCCCGCCTTGATGGCACGGCTGGCGGACCTGGGGATCCCGCTGACGATGTGTCCGCTGTCCAACCAGCGGCTGCAGGTCACCCCGGATCTTCGTGAGCACCCGGTGAAGCTGTTCCTGGACGCTGGGATCGACGTGACGATCAATTCGGACGACCCCGCCTACTTCGGGGGCTACATCGCAGACAACTACCTGGCCGTGGCGCAGGCACTGGGTCTCACATCCGACGAGTTGGCGTTGATGGCCCAGAACAGCCTGCGGGCGGCATGGCGATAGTGCCGCCAAGCGGGTGGAAATGCTTGAACCGCCGCGGGCCACGGCCGAAACTCTAGGAGTGAGAAGGCTTCTTGCTGCGCTTCCCGCCGCGGCCATGGTCGTGGCGCTACCGACGTCCGTCGTTGCGGCGGCACCGATGACGAGTCACGCCGACCCTGTCGGCGTGCGTGCGGTCACGGAGTACTGGGTGGATCCCAGCCTCGGCGACGACTCGGCTGCTGGTACCGACAGCAGCCCGCTCCGCACCGTCACCGAGGCATGGCGACGGGTGCCGCAAGGGGTGACGCTGACCCAGGGGGTCACCATCAACCTGCGCGCGGGTGAGTACCCGACCGGTGCGCTCCCGGTGTACTGGGAGAATCGACATGGGACCGCAGATGCGCCGATCGTGCTGCGGGCCGCTGACGCGGCACGGTCCCCGGTGTTCCGCGGGGACATCAACATGTACGACGTCGAGCATCTGACCATCGCCGGGCTGACGGTCGCCCCCGGCGGCGATGCCTTCCACTGCGAACTGTGCGGGAACATCACCGTGCAGGACTCGTTGCTGGACGGGCGGGGCCCCGGCGGCAGTCGTGCTGCCCACGAGACGTACAAGGCAAACCAGTCCCACGACCTGGTGATCCGTCGCAACACCATCCTCGGTGCCTACGACAACGCCATCGACTTCGTCGCGGTCCAGCGAGCTGTCATTCAGGGGAACAACCTCTCGGAGGCGAGCGACTGGTGTGCCTACGCCAAGGGCGGCTCGACCCAAGTGGTCGTCAGCGGCAACGAGATCCACAACTGCGGCACCGGGGGATTCACGGCGGGGCAGGGGACGGGCCTGGAGTACATGGTCGCTCCCTGGTTCACCTACGAGGCGACCGACATGACCATCTCCGGCAACTACGTGCACGACACCGAAGGGGCTGCCTTCGGCGTCAACGGTGGTCACAACGTGGTGATCGCCGACAACGTGGCCGCCCGGGTGGGTACCAGGAGCCACTTGGTGGAGGTCACGTACGGATACCGCAGCTGCGACGGCAATACGGCGCGCTGCCAATCCCTTGTCGATCAGGGGGCCTGGGGAACCTCAGATGGATCAGTGTCGGTCAACATCCCCGACGATCATGTGTCGATCCTTCGCAACACCATCGTCAACCCCGTCGGCGTGCAGTCGCAGTGGCAGCACCTGGAGATCTCCACACCGCGAACCAACCCCAATACTGCGCAGACGACGGGGCCGTCGCCCGCCCGAACGGACACTGGTCTCGTCGTCCAAGGGAACACGATCCGAAACGGTGGCGCCGACATGCCCCTGGGCATCGACGACTCCCAGGTCTGCACCCCGAGTAATCCGACCTGCACGGTTGCCCAGATCCTCCGGGACAATGACATCAACGGACCTGCGGTGGTGCCGGTTCCCAATGCGGTTCCGAATGGCGTGCCGGTGCCGCCCGACCCGGTGAACCCCGGTGCAACGGCACCCGGGGCGCCTAGTCTGCGATCACTGGCAAGGGGAAGTGGCCAGGTCCGGGTGACCTGGGCAGCGCCGGCGAGCAACGGTGGGTCCGCCATCACCGGATACCTGGTGACGGCAACGCCCGGCGGACGCACGTGCCGCACGACGACAGCGACCACCTGCGTCGTCACCGGTCTGACCAATGGTCAGGCCTACCGTTTCTCGGTCAGGGCGTCCAGTGCAGTCGGCACCGGCCCCGCGAGTGCACTGAGTGCACCGGTGGTGCCAGCGGGAGCGCCGTCGGCGCCTCGTGCCGCGAGTGTTAGGTACGGCCCGGCGATCGGCCAGGTACGCCTCTACTGGCAGCCGCCGGCCGCGACGGGCGGTACCCCGGTGCTGGGTTATCGCATCAGAGGCAAGGTGCTGGGCGCGCCGACCTACGGGGCCTGGACCACGGTACCGGCGACCACCCTGTCCCGTTCGCTCACCGGCCTCCGGGTCGGGGTCACCTACTCAGTCCAGGTGGTCGCCTTCAACGCAGTCGGCAATGGACCGGCGACCAACGTGACGGTCCGCCGGCCTCGGTAGTGCGGTCGGACCAAGCGAGGAACCCGGCCAGGGCCGCAGTTTCGCGCACGGTCGAGTCGGTTGGGACGGATGGTCGCCGATCCTTGCCCGGGCCACTGGCCATACGCTGCGGCCATGACCAACAACAACCAGCTCATCCTGCTCGCCGCGGTCGAGATCTCTGACGGCGCTGCCGTCGTGCGCAAGGGTGCCGGTATCGATTCCAAGCACACTTTCGGAGATCCGGTGGCCGACGCCAACGCCTGGATCGGGCAGGGCGCGCAGTGGCTGCACGTCGTCGACCTGGATGCGATGGCGGGTACGGGTGATAACCATCGCCTCGTCGCCGAGGTCGTCAGAGCTGCGCGTGGTCGTGCCCATACCCAGGTCGCGGGTGGCATTCTCGACGACGACTCTTTGTTGCGCGCCATGAAAACCGGGTGCGAACGGATCGTGCTCGACACGGCGGCGATGTCCGAGTGGGAATGGGTGTGTGCCCAGCTGCCGACTCACAACGGCCGGATCGGCATGGCCATCGACGTGTCCGGTGGAGCCATCTGGGCGCCCGGTTCCTCTGTGCACGGGTCACCGCTGGTGGGAACCCTGGCGAGTTTGCAGGCGGCGAAGTGCCCCAGGTACGTGGTCACCGATATCGACCACGAAGGTGGTCGCAAAGGCCCAGACGTCGAGATGATCAAGGAGATCTGCTCGGCCGTCAGGGGCAAGGTCGACGCTGCCGGCGGTATTGGGACGCTCGAGCAACTCCACGCCTTGCTCGAGTTGACCCCTCATGGAGTGGAAGGGGCTGTGCTGGACGCGGCGCTGTACAAGGACTACTTCAACGTCGCTGAGGCGATCGCGGCTGTCGAGCCCCGATTCGACCCGTATCAATGGGGTCCGGCCCAGCCCTGGGGACTCACCCAAGGCCTGTACTGATCGACGGCGAGGGCGGCCATGCCTCGGCTGTGAGGTTCGGCTGCGCACCGCGCCCGGGGCGGCATAGTCTGCGCCCGTGAGCCAAGAAAGAAGCGAGGAGCCAGCGGAACCGAGCGCTCAAGCGGTCGGGATCACCGCTGATGACACCCCCGTGGCGGAGACTCCTTTGACCGAGACCTCGCCGCCGCCCCCGGAGCCGGCGCCGGGTACCCCGGAGTGGCTGATGCCCTTCGTCACGAAGGCGACGTGGCGGGTGGTCTTCATCGTTCTGATCGTGTTGGCCGCTCTGTGGGCCATGAGGCAGGCGGCGGATCTTGTCATCATCGTCGTGGTCGCGTGCTTCCTCGCCCTGGCGATGGTCCCAGGCGTCAACTACTTCGTCACCAGGTTCGGCTGGTCCCGTGGAGCGGCGACTGGACTGATCTTCCTCGGGGTTATCGTGGTGCTGCTCGGGCTGACCGTGCTTCTCATACCCGCCATCGTCGACATGAGCGGGAAACTCGCCCAAGACCTTCCCCGATGGCTCGACGAAGCACAGTCGAGGGGTCTCCCGGTCGCCAAGGCGGGTAATGCGGACAAGACCATGCTGCAGGATGTCGAGAACTGGCTGAAGACAAATGGCGGTTCGAAGGTCCTCCACTATGCGGGCAGCACGGTCGGCATCGTCTTCAAGTTCTTCACGGTGATGATGTTCACGTTCCTTATCGCCGCGGGTGAACCCTCATTGCGGCGGACGATCCAGAAGCGGTTGTCACCGGAGAACCAGCGCCGCTTCGTGGGCGCATGGGATACCGCAATCTCGCAGACAGGCGGCTACTTCTACTCCCGGTTGCTGCTCATGCTGATCACGGGCAGTTGCACGCTGATCGTGATGGAGCTCATCGGTGTGCCGATCGTCTATTCGGTGCCGCTGGCATTCTTCGGAGCCTTCTTCGTCGAATTCATCCCCGTAGTCGGTAGCTACATCGGAATCGCCATTCCGGTGCTGGTGACGCTGGCCGAGAAGGGGGTGGTCCCGGCAATCATCCTGTTGGTCTGGGCGATCGTGTATCAGCAGATCCACGACTACGTGCTCAGCCCACGGATCAGTTCTCGGACGATGACCATCAACGCCGGTGTGGCCTTCGGGTCGGCACTCCTGGGTGGTGCTCTGGCCGGCCCGATAGGTGCGCTCTTCGCCATGCCGACCGCCGGCATGGTCACCGTCTTCCTGCAGCAATACCTGCCCGCATACCCGGTGGCCTATGTTTCGGCTCACGACAAAGCCGCCGACAAGCAGTCCCGCAAGCCGAAGCGTCGGCGCGGGAGGAGCAAGTCGGCGGCTGAGTCGGACGACTCCTCTGGCTAGCCCAGTCCGGGCACGGAGTGGAGTTCGTGGCGTAGGAAGTCGGTCTGCTCGGCGGCTACGGCGAACGGTGAGGTGTACTCCCGCCGGTGGCCGAAGATGTTCTCGCGGGTGAGATCGTCGAATGAGCCGATCACGGTAAATCACTCCAGATGGTGGTTGTGTTGTTTACGGATGTTGTCCGGTTTCCCGGCTGACCTCCGCATACCCAAGCCTGACGGGTCGCATACGTCAGCGGGTTAAGTTCAGGTGAACGCCGAGTAAGCGATCCACCGATGAGGGGGGTTACTTCTGAGTAGCGATGGGTTACTGCTCAGTAGTGACGGTTACTCACGAGTAGATCGAAGAAGGCGTGCTTCCTGTCACGTCATGCTGTGTCGACTCACCCAGCGGCGTCTGCGTCCCGACCCGGACAGGTCGCGTGCTCCCGAACGGGGTATTGTCGAGTAGATTTGTCGGAAAGCGGAACGAATTCGGAAAACGGAACGAATAAGGGGCTGACATGTCACACGCCCGCTCAGTACCGGGCTCTCGGGCTCTGCTCATCACATTCCTCTCGTTCCTGATTGCCGGGCTCGTCGCGGCGTGCGGAGGCAACTCGGCCGCGTCCGGTCCGGGATCGCCACTGCCGGCTGCCGGGACGACGCTGCGACTCGGCTTCTTCCCCAACATCAACCACGCGCCAGGACTGGTGGGCGACGCCAATGGCACCTTCACCAAAGTCGTGGCCCCGCTCGGCGTCACCGTGAAGTCGTCGCTGTTCAACGCCGGACCGGAGGCGGTGACAGCGCTGTTCTCCGACCAATTGGACATCAGCTACATCGGCCCGAACCCGACTGTGAACGCGTTCGTGAAGTCCAAGGGAGAAGCCATCAAGGTCATCGCGGGGGCCGCCTCCGGCGGAGCGGCCCTCGTGGTCAAGCCCGCCATCACATCAGTGGCCGATCTGAAGGGGAAGACGCTCGCGACACCGCAGCTGGGCAACACCCAGGATGTGGCCCTGCGCTACTGGCTCAAGCGGCAGGGAATCCAGACCAATCCGGACGGTGGCGGGGACGTCGCCATCAAGCCGCAGGCCAACTCGGAAGGACTCACCGCCTTCCAGTCCGGGCAGATCGACGGTGCATGGGTGCCGGAGCCCTACGTCACCCAATACGTGAAGAGCGGCGCGAAGGTCCTGGTGGACGAGGCGACGCTGTGGCCAGGCGGCAAGTTCGTGACAACCAATGTGGTAGTCCGAACGAACTTCCTCCAAGAGCACCCCGACATCGTGGAGGCCTTCCTCGCCGGGCACGTGGCCGCTCTCAAGGAGATCAACGCCGACCCTGCCAAGGCGCAGGCCAGCACGATCGCGGCGTTGAAGAAGCTGAGTGGCAAGGCACCCAAACCCGACGTCGTGGCGTCGGCCTGGAAACAGCTGGAATTCACTCCCGATCCACTCAAGGCCACCTTGCTGGCGTCGGCCGAGCACGCCATCGATGTCGGGTTGCTGGACGAGGAACAGTTCTCCGCAGCGGGTGACCCCAATCAGCTGTACGACCTCGCGCCGCTGAACAAGGTCCTTGCGCAGACCGGGCAAACCTCGGTTGCGGGGTGAGTAGCGTGGCGACGGTGACGACAAGATCCGCACCCACCGAAGCCCAGGCAGGTCCACGCCCCGCGGTCGTGCTGCGCGGTGTGGGCAAGACCTTCGGAAGCGGCTCCTCGGAGAACGTCGTCATGGCCGATGTGGATCTGCGGGTCGCGGCGGGCGAGTTCCTGACCGTCGTCGGCGCATCCGGCTGCGGCAAGAGCACCATGCTCAATCTGATAGCGGGCCTCGATCGCCCGACCTCGGGAGAGATCGAGCTCGACGGACGAGTCGCGCTGATGTTCCAGGACGCCACCCTGTTGCCTTGGCTCACGGCGAGGCAGAACATCGACCTGGCACTGAGACTGCGGGGGGTTTCGGATCGTCGAGATGAGGTGGATCGGTTGCTGGCAGTGGTGCGGCTGGAGACCGTCGGCGACAGGCGCCCCCACGAGCTGTCGGGCGGGATGCGCCAACGGGTGGCACTCGCCCGCTGCCTTGCCCAGGACGCCCAGATCGTGCTGATGGACGAACCACTTGGCGCCCTCGATGCCATGACCCGTGACCATCTGCATGACGAGATCGAGCGGGTGGTAACCGAGGAAGGCCTCACCGTCATCTTCGTCACCCACAACGTGCGCGAGGCGGTGCGACTCGGAGACCGGGTCGTTCTGTTGGGCAGCCATCCGGGAAGAGTCGTGTTCGAGCAGCAAGTCACCCTCGAGCGACCGCGCCAGATGGACTCCCCCGGAGTCGCCAACCGTGCCGCGGAACTCACCGAGCAGCTGCGCGCGGCGTCCGGTGGCCACAACCCGACCGGAACCGATGAGGAGTTGCCCTCATGACCACGGTGCTGACACCTATCGTTCCCACTGGCGAGGCACCGGCAGGAAAGAGTGCCTCAGTCGGCCGCAAGGCGTGGGCGTGGTCGTGGCCCAAGCTGCTCGCGGTCGCGCTCGTCCTCGTCTTCTGGCAGATCGTGGTCTGGACCGGTTGGCGCCCGGAGTACGTGCTGCCCGGGCCGGCAGAGACGCTGCAGACCCTCGGCGACCTCATCACGACCGCTCACTTCTGGCAGGCGGTGGCGACGACGCTCACCAGGGCGGTGATCGGCTTCGCGCTCGCGCTGGCCATCGGTACTGCCATCGGCATTGCGGTGTCCCGTGTCAAGCCGTTGCGCCTCGCCGTCGGCAGCCTCATCACCGGTCTGCAGACGATGCCGAGCATCGCCTGGTTCCCGTTGGCGATCCTGCTCTTCGGACTGACCGAACAGGCCATCCTCTTCGTCGTGGTGTTGGGGGCGGCGCCGAGCATCGCCAACGGGGTGATCTCCGGGATCGATCATGTGCCGCCGCAGTTCCGGCGGCTCGGGACCGTGCTCGGTGCTCACGGCTGGGCGATGTACCGATTCATCGTGCTGCCGGCCGCGCTTCCCGGCTACATCTCCGGCCTCACCCAGGGCTGGGCATTCGCCTGGCGCAGTCTGATGGCGGGTGAGTTGCTGGTGATCATCGCCTCCCGGCCCTCGTTGGGCAGTTCCCTCGATTTCGCCAGGCAATTCAACGAGTCAGCACAGTTGCTGGCCATCATGCTGGTCATCCTCATCCTCGGGATGCTGGTCGACGGCATCTTCTCCTCAGCGGCACGTTTCGTTCGACGTCGCCGCGGCTTGGCCAGCGATTGAGATCCCACTACCCAAGGGGGCGCCACCGTCGGCGTGCCCCAGGTCACACAACGGATTCCTGACGCGGTATTGCGTTCGCGGCCAACGCTGCTACGCTTCTCGTCAGGTCAAGAGAGCCAGCGTCAAGCCTCAGCTTGCTGGACTGCAACCCTCCTCCGCGGTGGGGTGCATCTGAGGAAAAGACCGGGTCGTCCCGCAACCGCGGGTCGGCAAGCGCGGGTCCACAGACATCCTGGGGCCCAACCGGGCTCCATCGGTGCTGTTCCCTCAGCGCAGGTGTTGTCCGGTACGACACCTGAATGGGGAGTAATGAACAACGCCTGGTCCTTCGAGACCCGACAGATCCATGCCGGCCAGCAGCCCGACGGCGACACCAATGCCAGGGCATTGCCGATCTACCAGACCACGTCGTACACCTTCAACGACACCAACCATGCGGCCAACCTGTTCGGGCTCAAGGAGTTCGGGAACATCTACACCCGCATCATGAACCCCACCCAGGCGGCGGTCGAAGATCGCATCGCCTCGCTCGAAGGCGGCGTCGGCGCCTTGCTGGTTGCCAGTGGCCAGGCCGCCGAGACGTTGGCGATCCTCAACATCGCCGAGGCGGGCGACCACGTCGTATCCAGCCCCAGTCTGTACGGCGGCACCTACAACCTCTTCCACTACACGCTGCCCAAGCTGGGCATCGAGGTCAGCTTCGTGGAGAACCCCGACGACCTGGACTCGTGGCGCGCCGCGGTCAAGCCGAACACGAAGGTCTTCTTCGGGGAGACCATCGCCAACCCCAAGAACGACATCCTCGACATCGAGGGTGTGGCGGCGGTGGCGCACGAGGCTGGCGTACCGCTGATCGTCGACAACACCGTGGCCACCCCGTACCTGATCCGTCCGTTCGAGTGGGGAGCCGACATCGTCGTGCACTCCGCGACGAAGTACCTGGGCGGACACGGCACAGCCGTCGCCGGTGTGATCGTTGACAGCGGCAACTTCGACTTCGCGGCTGACCCGGAGAAGTTCCCGAACTACAACACCCCGGACCCGAGCTACCACGGCCTGGTGTACGCGCGCGATCTCGGCGTCGGGTCCGAACTCGGTGCCAACCTCGCATTCATCCTCAAGGCGCGGGTGCAGTTGCTGCGCGACCTGGGCAGCGCCGTCGCGCCGTTCAACGCCTTCCTCATCGCCCAGGGTCTGGAGACCCTCAGCCTGCGGGTCGAGCGACATGCTCAGAACGCTCAGGCGGTTGCCGAGTGGCTCACCACCCGGCCGGAGGTGCTCTCGGTCAACTACGCCGGGCTGCCCAGCAGCCCCTGGTACGCGGCAGGGCGCAAGTACGCGCCGAACGGTACCGGCGGGGTGCTCGCCTTCGAGATCGACGGCGGGGTCGAGGCCGGCAAGGCGTTCGTGGAGGCGCTCGAACTTCACAGCCACGTGGCCAACATCGGGGACGTTCGCAGCCTGGTCATCCACCCGGCATCGACGACCCACTCGCAGTTGACCGAGGAGGAGCAGTTGACCGCGGGGGTAACCCCGGGCCTGGTTCGCCTTGCCGTCGGCTTGGAGAACATCAACGACATCCTGGCCGACTTGGACGCGGGCTTCCGCGCCGCGAAGACTGCCTGAATCGATGTCTGACAGCCCGATCGCTGCCGCAGCCTCCCCCGGGGGGCTGCGGCAGCCGGGCGCCCTCTCCCGGCGGTACACCCACTTCGGAGCCTTGGATCTGGAGTTGGGTGGGCGTCTGGATGAGGTGACGGTCGCCTACGAGACCTATGGGCGACTGAACCGCGACCGCTCCAACGCGGTACTCGTGTTGCACGCCCTGACCGGGGATGCTCACGCCGCGGGTGGGACTGAACCCGGACAGCAGACCCCTGGCTGGTGGGATGCCCTCATCGGCCCGGGAAAGGCCCTCGACACCGACCGCTGGTTTGTGGTCTCGTCCAATGTGCTCGGGGGCTGCCAGGGCACAACCGGCCCGTCGTCGCTGGCGCCGGACGGTCAGCCCTACGGTTCTCGATGGCCCCGCATCACGATCCGCGACCAGGTCGCTCTCGAAGTGCGGCTGGCCGACTATCTCGGGATCGACCGCTACGCGCTGGTCGCCGGTGGCTCGATGGGCGGCATGAGGTCGTTGGAGTGGGCGGTGGGCCACCCGACACGCCTCGCCGCCGCCTGGGTCGGGGCGTCGACGGCAGCCGCGTCCGCCGATCAGATCGGCACCCAGACCACCCAGATCCAGGCGATCCTCGGCGACCCGGATTGGTGCGGCGGTGACTACCAGCGGGAGGGCCGCTTCCCGAGCAATGGTCTGGGGCTCGCCCGCAGAATCGCGCATCTGACGTACCGCACCGACCGGGAATTGGACATCCGGTTCGGACGCGACGGCCAAGTGGGGGAGCTGCCATTGGCGGCCCCGGATGTCGACTCCGCCTACTCCGGGAGCCATCGCTACGCGGTGCAGAGTTACCTGGACCACCATGCGGAGAAGCTCGTCCGCCGCTTCGACGCCGGTACCTACGTCGCCCTGACCGACGCGATGAACACCCACGACATCGGACGGGGGCGTGGCGGCGTCGCCTCAGCACTTGCCGGAGTCTCGGTTCCGTTGATCGTCGCCGGGGTCGACTCCGACCGGCTGTACCCGTTGCGTCAGCAGGCCGAGATCGTCGAGCTGGCGGCAACCGCCAGCGAGTTGGCAGTCATCGAGTCGCCGTTCGGCCACGACGGCTTCCTGATCGAAGTCGATGCGATCGGTGCCTCGTTGACGGGCGCCCTGGGCAGCCTCGAGGCTGCCGACGAAGCCGCCGACTGCGCCTGACGCGACCATCCCCCTCAGACCGGCGGAACCGCCGTCCTCGCCCCCAGCGCTCGCAACGCCCGGGCGGAGTTGCGCACGCCGGAGTCCGGCGACGTCGTCCAGGCGGTGGCCACCTCCGGGGGGTGCAGTTCTCCCGTTGCCGCGGCCTCGCGCAGCGTCGACGTCAATTGGGACAGGGCCTGTTGTTCGGCGGTTCTGTCGAATGGCGTGTGCGGATCCAGCCAGAACCTCAGCGTGTGCAGCGAGATCAGCGACAGCGCCTGTAGGACGGTTTCGCCTGAGCGTGGCGTCACGGGCCCGGTGTGGTGCTCAGCCCAGGAGGACTCCAAAGCTTTGCCGGCCGCCTCGCGACAGTGCCGGGACTGTCGCATGAAGGTTCGGATCTCAGTTCGGGGCATCCCGGGCCGGACGTTGGCGATCAGTTCCTCACTGGCCGCTGAAGCCTCGGCCAGCAGACGAGCGAACTCCGGCGCCTTGCGCAGCGGGTAGACCAGGGAGGCGACGACCACCATGACGGCCGCCAGGATCGTCGCCCCGATCCTTTCCTCCATGGCCAGCACGAGGTCCTGTTGCTGCAATGCCAGTTCGCTGGTCATGACCGCCGTGATACACAGCACCCGGAGCGGGTAGTTGGCATCGGCCACGGCACCCGCGACCAGAGCCATCAGGGTCGCCAGCGCCGCGACCAGCCAGGGCATGTGCGGGGGCAGTAGAAAGGCCGCAGTCAGGCCGAGCAGCACCGCGACAGCCGTTCCGAGGATTCGACCGACCGTCTTGTGGATGGTGTCCGCGTATGCGGGTAGCAGCAGCATGGCGACCGTGAGCGGAAGCCAGCCGCCATGCGGTTGGAAGTAGCGGTAGCCGATGATCGTGGCCGCGACATAGAGGGTGACCATCCTGACCGTGTGCCGGGCCAGCCAGTCGGGAGCGTCGCCACCGGTGTTGAGGACCTTTCCCGGTAAAGAGCCGGCCCGGTGATAGCGAGGGCGACCGGCGATCGCCACACTCGCATCGTTCAGCGCCCGGATCAACGCCTCACGCTCAGGCTCGGACGAGGGGTCGGTGTCCGCGTCGCACGCCTCGTGCGCGCGCCGGATCGATCGGTGCACCACACGGCCGAATCCAGGCGTCGTGATCGACCTCCCGATCCACCAGGTGGCGGTCGCCGCACTCGCGCGCACCCGCGCCACCGCCGGAGGTTCGACCGTGCCGGGTGCCCGCACCGTCAGGTAATCGACCATCGACAGTCGCACCGCCTGGGCATCGCCGATGACCCGCCGGGCCCAGACCGCGAGTTGTTCGGGATGCAGGGCGTCGGATTGCTGCTCCAACTTCTCGGCCCGCTCGCCGATGTCGCCGGCCAGCAAGGACTGTGGACTCTCCGCCAGCCGCACCGACATGTCGCGCCAGAGGTGTCCGAGCGTCGCGCGCAGATCCTGCGAGGTGCCCAGCAGCCAGCCGGTGAGACTGAGTAACGTCAGGGCGCCGGCCCCGACGCCCACCAGCAGCGCGGAGGCGAGGAACCCGCGGGTGCCGAGCAGGCCGACGGCGTAGGCGGCATAGATGCTCAGGGAGAGCCGTCCCAGAGTGGCGGAGCGAGGACCGAAGCGGGCGGCGCCGGCCGCAACCGCTGCCAGCGCCGCAGCGAGCCCTACGAGTAGCCAGGGGCCGTGCGTTGCCAGGGCCCCTAGGCCCGCAACCGCCGCCAGCGCCAGGGTCGTAGCTCCCATCATGCGTGCCCGAACCGGGTAGGGATCGTTGGTGTCGGCGAACGATGCGAGTACCGCCGCGGTGGCACAGGCGACCCCGGAGCCGCGGTGATCCGTCAGGATGCCGGTGGCCAGGGCGGCACCGACCACGGTCGCCAATCGGAAGGCGCGGACCCAATCAATTCGTGCCCGATCGACCCGGGCAACAATCCGAAGGACCTCCGTGAACCGATGCCGAAGCCCGGTCCGTTGAGTCATGGCCCCATCATGGCCACCAATTGCGGCGAAGGTGGGCCGGGACCAGAGATCCTGTGGTACGCATGAGTCCGTCGCGGGTGTCGGTGCGCGCGGGCGAGAGGAGCATTACGTGGGGACATTCTCCAGGCGGACATTCATGGCTGTCACAGCTTCCCTGGCAGCCTCCCTCGGCCTGCCCCGCGAGATGCTGGGCGCCGCCCTCGCGGCTCCGGCCACCCCGTCGCCGGTGCCCAGCACTCTGCAGGCCACCGTCCTGCAGCTCACGCAGGGCAATCGCTCCTATCGAACTCTGGTCGAGGGTCCGGGCGAGCCCTACGCGGTGCGAAACGACCTGATCAGTTCCGATCCGTCGCCCACCCGGGCGGCGGCCCGACGATCCATCGTCTACATCGGACACACCTCCGACATCCACATCGTCGATGCCCAGTCGCCGGCTCGACTCGAACCCGTGAGTGACTTCGACCCGGCTTTTGTACCTGGCAATTTCCGTCCGCAGGAGACACTCACGGTGCAAGTCCAGGCCGCTATGGTGCAGGCGCTCTCAGATGTCGCCACCAGTCCGCTGACCGGTGCTCCGATGGCCGCGATCCTGAACACCGGAGACAACGCGGATGCGCTTTCGAGCAAAGAGCTGCGGTGGTACATCGACGTGATGGACGGCACGCCGGTGACACCCGATTCCGGCAAACCTGGTGAGTACGAGGGCGTCCAGGCGTGGCCTGAGGCCCAGTACGCTTATCACCCGGACGACCCCACCAACGATCCGTTCGGGGCGTACGGCTTCCCACGGATCCCCGGGATGCTCACGGCGGCGGTATCCCAGGAGGTCAAGTCACCGGGCACGCCGGCCCCCTGGTTCACGGTCTACGGCAATCACGACACCCTCTTCAACGGCGCATTCGGCACAGACGAGTCCCTGCGCAACCTCGCCACTGGGGGCGTCAAGCCCTATGCCTTCGACGCGCTCACGGCCGACTACTTCCGTGGCATGGCGCGGGACACTACACCGCTGACCCGGGGCCTGAACAACTTCCGGCAGCAGTTCGGCTTCCAGTCGGGATTCAAACGTGTGACTCCCGACACCGGGCGCAAGTTGTTGCAGTCCAAGGACTTCATGACTGCTCACTTCCAGACCACCGATCGCCCTGGACCGGTGGGCCACGGGTTCACGCAGCAGAATCTGGACACCGGGACCACCTACTGGAGCAGTGACGTCAGCCCGCACCTTCGAGTGTTCGGGCTAGACACCTGCAACATGGTCGTCGGCGCCGATGGGGCAGTGCCGAAGGATCAGTTCGAATGGTTGGAGGCCGGTCTCCAACAGGCCCTGCAGGAGAAGAAGTTGGCGATGGTGCTCAGTCACCACAACAGTCTGACGCTCGAGAACAACGCCCAGAACGTCCTGGTCCCTGGCCAGCCGCTCATCCACACCGAAGAGTTCATCGACATGCTGCTGAACTACCGCAACATGATCGCCTGGCTCAACGGCCACACCCACATCAACACCATCCAGGCGCACCCGGCCAAGATCGGCGCCGGTGGATTCTGGGAGATCACCACGGCGTCGTGCATCGACTATCCGCAACAGTGCCAGGTCGTCGAGGTCGTCGACAATCGTGACGGCACCATCTCATTGTTCTCCACCGTGCTCGACCATGCTTCACCTCCGGTGTGGACGCCGGGCGACTTCTCCCAGAAGGGGTTGGCCTCGCTGAGCCGACAGTTGGCGGCAAACGACTGGGTGGAGGACCCGATGATGCGGCGAGGATCGGGCATGGACCGCAACGTCGAGATGCTCATGAACGCACCTTTCGACATGTCAGCCATCACCGACGCGGACCTCGCCAAAGCCACCGCCGTGGCCAAGGCAGCGATCATTGCGAACGGGGCGGGGGGTGTTACGCCATGAGGCACAGCAGGCCAGGTGCGCCCATCGGATTCGCAGCCTTGGTATTGACCCTCGTCGGATGCTCCCAGGTGGCGGAACTGCAACCGGTCGCCGGAGACGGTGTCACCTCGGTCAGGATCGCCACCACGGACGTCTTGACGAGCCAGAAGGTGCCCATCCAGCAGGTGCCGGTGTGCTCGTATCAGGACAGCATCTACACCTGTCAGGGCACCACCACCAGCGGGGAGAAGATCATGTCCACCGGCAAGTCGGTGGCTGCCGGCGATGCCATCAAGCAATACCCGGACCTGCAGGCAGTGCAGCAGAACACCCTTATCAAGGAGTTCGTCATCATCGAGGTCAAGGTCGGCTCGCGGGTGCTCTACGCGGGACCCTCGGCATTCGTCTTGAACAAGGCTGGGCGGGTGGGATCATGAGCAGTACGACAGCGCAGGCGACCTCTGGGGCGGGGGGATCGCCGGCCGGGGTCGAGCCTGAACGACGGTACGGGGTGTCCTCGCTGCTCACGGCCTGTCGTGTGATGTGGCGCGGGTCGGCTCCGGCCTTCCTCGCCATCACCGTCAACGCCATCATTCAAGCCCTGCTCACTTGGTGGAACCCCCAGTCGGGCCTCAACGCATCGTTCGTGATCGCTTTCTTGGTCTCGCTGGTCTCCATGGTCGCCTTCCTGGCCGTCGTCACCCGCGCCTCCCTCGATTCCATCGACGGCAAGGTGACTGTTGGGTCGGCTATCGCGGGGGCCCGTCGCACCCTCCCGCAGTTCGCACTGTGGTTGGTCGCCCAGTGGGCGCTGATCACCGTTGGCATGATGATCAACGCGCTGGTCGGCGTGCTGGTCGCGATCCTCACGCCGTTCCTGCCGTTGGCTGCCTCCGACGGCGCAAGGAACGCGTTGGGTGCCAACTTCTCGGCAATCAAGGACCGGTGGGGACGCTGGCTGGTAACCGCGATCATCCTCGGCATCGGATTCCTGATCTGGTTCCTCCTCACGGCCGTCAACACGTTCTTCGTCAAGGGGATGCTGGCGTCCTTCCTGGCCTGCTGGGTCGGTGGTGTGCTGGCCTGGTGGATCATCACTGCCTGGGCCGCCATCTACCGGAGCACCCGGGTGGGGGATCGCGGCGGCGTAGCGATTGACGCAGGCGGTAGCACTGAGGGCACGGAGCTCGAGGCCTCCTCGCAGGAGGCGTCGACCTCCTCGTCCGAGACCTCGGGGGCCCACCCGGATGACGGTAAGGATTCCTAGAAGGGCGATACTCGGTTGCCATGGTGGGAGATAGCGTCGCTGACATGGCCAGGATGACCTCGCTGGGCCAAGGCGCTCGTCGGCGCAGCTTCGTCCGGGCTGCAACGGCCCTGGCAGCCGCCTCCGCCGTGGGCCCACTCCTCGCCGCTCCGGCCCTCGCCTCGCCGTCGCCGACGCCGGTTCCGCAAGTCGCGGTGCAGGCGGTTCGCGCCGGTGCGCCGGCCACCGTCAGCGGGTACATCAAGGCGGCGGGTCAATGGCAATGGATCGACTGTCGCAGCCCGATCACCGCGGCCGGGCGTAAGGCCGCGGCCCAGCGCCCGACGGCGGTGCTGATCTCCGGGCTCGGGGCTTCGCACTCCTACTGGGCGAGCGTTCGCGCTTCGCTGCTGAGCGGGCAACGTGTGTGTTGGTACGACCGTCCGGGCTTGGGCAAGAGCCCCCCCCGACAGGGAAACACGACTGTGAACGGTGACATCCAGGGCCGTGAATTGGCGGCGCTGCTGTGGGCCGCCGGCGAACGTCGCCCCGTCGTCCTGGTGGCACATTCCTACGGTGGCCTGATGGGTCGCGCCTTCAACGTGCGGTTCCCTTCCCGGGTTGCCGGGATGGTCCTGGTCGATACCTCCTACGCCACCCAATGGATGCCCGATGATCGCTACTGGGGCGAGGGAAACACCACCATCGACATGGCCCCCACAGGTCAGTTCGTCGCCGGCCGTACGACCCTCGGCGCGAAGCCCCTGGCGGTGGTCACCGCTGGGATCGGAAGCAGCGCCAACTGGCACGCCAAGCAGGACATCATGAGGACGTTCTCATCGAACTCGTTCCGGATCACGGTGTGGAACTCCGAGCACGTGATCATGGCCAACAACCCTGCAGTGGTCGCGCGCGCCATCAAGTACGTGACCAATTCCGCGGCCACGCGCCAACGGATGCCCTCCTGCGCCTCGATCGAAGGAACAGTGTGGCGGCCGCTGGGCTCCTACTGTGGCGGCCACGCCTGACCCCCTCCGGGGCGATCGCTCAGGATTTCGGGGCTTCGGTGCCGACAGCGAGGTCGGGCTTGGCCAGCACCTGGAAGTTGTCCCGCTTGTACTCCTTGAGGAAGCGGTCGCAACCTTCCTGGATGTCGGGGTCCAGCTTGTTGCAGACGGGGCTTCCGTCAGCCGCGTGGGTGAAGTAGAAACCTGCTACCCACCAGTCGTTCATGTCCAGCACCATCGCCCGCTGGACCCCCGCACGAACCAGAGTGTCGGCCATCGATGTCGCTGACAGCCCCGGTGACCCGATGTAGACGATGCTTCCATCCTCGCGCTGTCCGATCGCGGAGCGCCAAGCCAGGTTCTCGCCGTGGGTGGTGGCCCCCCAACTGAAGCTGTTGTCGCTGGCCATCGACTTGCCACCGTCGACGATCAAGTTCAGATTCTGCCTGACGGTGACGACGTCAGGGGTCATGTTGAGGTCTCGGCCCCACTCGCCGACCTTCACGGAACCGTCCTTGTAGATCACGGTCGTGGCGATTCCGTCCTGTAACGGGGCCACGGTGGTGCCGTTGTAGTAGTAGCCACCTCGGCTGTCCTGCAATCGGAAGGCCCCGTTGAAGTTGGCAAGCACCCGGCTCCACTCGCTCTTGGGCAAAGCACCCTGGCTGGGTGATTCACCGCCCGGCTCCTGGTATCCGGGGATCAGTTCGGTGGTGGTCAACTTGGGGTCGAACCACATCATCGACGCGAACTGGCTGGTGTAGACGTTGTCCGGCCGCACACGGGTCGCGTAGACCGCGGGCACGCCACCGACGGTCGAGCCGACAGGTTGCCAGACACCTTCCCCGGGAACCGGGTCGGAGGCCGGTGAGGTGATGTTCGCGGGCGGATTCGAGTGTGGTGGCGTTGCCGGGGCGTTCTGGTCCCGCTGCTCACCTTGGTCCTGAGGAACCGCCGGCGCGCCTCCGCCGCCCAGTTCAGCGGAGATGGCGGGCTTGCCGCCGGCCTCCACGGTGTCGATGTTGCTGTAGTAGAAGTCCTCTGCGATCGCGACGACGCCGCCGAGGCCGTGATCCCGCGCCCAGGTCGCGGCGATGACGCTGGCCGGTTCACCCTCGGAGTTCGCGAAATAGCCCCCGATGGAGAACCCCAGGGAAAACGACGCGACCCCCAGGGCGGTCGCCGCGATCGTCGCGACCAGTCGGCCACGGCGGGTCGGCTTGATGTCCTGCACGCGCTTGGCCGGCGGCCGTTCCGGCGGTGACGTGGGCGGTTCGAGGGTCTGCGTTGTCAGCGTCATGGGCGCGGCTGTGTCCTCCGTAGCGACGAGCACGCCATGCCGGCCTGAGCCCGCACGACGTTCTATTCTCCATCGATTGTCGCATGCCGGGCGTGAATAGCCGCGGAAGAGAGGCGGGAGTCACACTGGTGTCCAGTGGGTCGAATCCACCGAGGGGGACCGGATCGATCTTCGACAAAGTCCCCCGGGAGCGAACGTGCTGCCGCTCAGATGGCCCCGGAGCCGGGCGGGGGTCCGTACTGGTTCTCCCCCGGTTGGCTCGGCTGGATCCACCACACGATGGTCAGGATGAGGAAGCCGACGATCGAGCAGCAGAGCAACAGCAACTGCCACCAGCCGGAGGAACTGCGATCGTGAAGTCGCCGGGCACCCACGGCCAGGGTCGGCAGGGCCGTGGCGAGTACCCACAGCGTGTAGAGCCAGCCGAAACTGTTGGCGTAGAGCGTGTAGTCGATGCCGTTGACCACGTAAGTACTGTCGGTGGACGTGTAGGTCAGCCCCAGCAGGTTGTCGAGGAACCCTGCGAGGATTCCGACCAGGGTCACGAACAGTAGGAACCACCAGAACTCGCTTCGACTCGCCCGACCCTTGAAGTCGACGTACTTGTGGAAGCAGGTGCTGACGGAGCGTCCGAAGGTCATTCGTGTGCCTCCCTGTCGCCGCTCAGATGCATTGGATACGTCGCCTGTGCCGGACGCGCCCTCCAGTCGATGTTTGCACACCTGCCGGGCGGCCGGTGCTGCTTATGTACAAAGGGTTTCCGTCGTTCGCTGTCGGAACGGCGCATCAACGGGCCATCGGGCGGGTGACTACGATGGTGCCCGCGGGGTCGGATGCTTCGTACTCGGAGGTTGTCGCACATGGCTGGTAAGCGGAACAGAGCGGCGACCCGGGCAAAGGTTCTGGCCGCCGCCATCGAGGTTTTCGCCGAGCGCGGGTATGCCGGGGCCTCGATAGAGTCAATCGCTGAGGCCTCCGGAATGACGATCGGCGCGCTCTACTCCAACTTCACCGGCAAGCGGGAACTATTCCTGTCCGCCCTGCGGGAGGCAGTCGGCCGCAGCGAGGAGGAACCCGGTACGAGACGTTTCGATCCGAAGACGGACCTTCCCGCGGATCGGTTGGTGTCCGACGGCTATGCCTACATGAACTCGATCGAACAAGACCCGGCTCGCTTCCGTCTTCTGCTGTGGTCCCTGCTACAGGCGCAGACAGATGCTGACATCCGCGAGGTGGTTGTGGAGGTGCTGCGGGAGCAACGCGATGTGCAGGCGTCGATCCTGAAGGCCATGGCGAAGCAGGAGGACCTCATCCTGTCCCCGAAGGACGGCGCCACCCTGCTCAATTCGATGGCCATCGGGTTCACTGCCCAACGAATGATCGACCCGAGGAAGGTCACCCGTGCTGAGGGCAGGCGCATCCTGGAGTCCGTGGTGGAGGCCCTGCCCGTCGGGTGACTCGGCGCGGTGGCCGCCGGTTCTGTGTCACTGGAAGGGGAACCACACCAGCGAGAATGCGATCACCTTCACGTCTGACTTGGCGAGGGTGATGTCGACCTGGGAGATCTGCGCCGCCGTCTCGTTGGCCTGCTCCGAGAGCGTCATGATCTCGTCCGCCAACTCCTGTTCGAGCCCCGCCATCTCGGCGGCCACGTCGTTGGCCTTGGACTCGGCCGCTGCCACTTTGCTGCGGGCGGCCATCGCCTTGTTCGCCGTCGACGTCACAGAAGTCCGTGACCGTCGCCCGCCGAAGATTCCGCCCAACATGGATCCCACGGTGTCCATCGCCGCATCCTGATAGGTGGCGGACTGCGCTTGCCTGGTTCGATCGACGGCCGTATTCGCCGTGTCCAACCGTCGCTGCACGGTCGCCAACTTCTTTTCGTACTTGGACTTCAGGGCGGCGACGGCTCTGTCAGCTTGGTCGGCGGCGGCCGCCTGGCAGCGCGCCGCGAAGTCCTCGGGTGTCTCGTCCACCCGCGAGTAGAGCTTGAGGGCGGGGTTTGCCGAGATCTTCAGGGTCTGATTCCTGGCCAGATGGTCGGCCAGTTCCCGTTCGAGGGCGTTCCACCACGTCTTCGTCGATGTCACCGAGGGGAGCAGTTGATAGACGGCGCCAGGTGGTGGATCCATGACCAGGTCGCGGTCGTCGTAGTCGACGGCTCGCCAGGACGCCGGGTCCACCCGCTCGGCGATCGGGAAAAGTACGCATTCGTACTCCTGGTCGTTGCGGATACCCGCCTTGGCGTCGTCATATCGCAGAGTGACCCGGGCCATCACCGCACCCCGTAGACGGCTACCCGGGACCACGCCGAATTCGCCGGTCCAGCTGGCTCCCGGGTCGAGGAACCGGACGGGGACACCGGCCGCGATGGTCGGAGCGACCGGGGTTTCGTCATCGTCGAGGGTCGCAGGTGTCGCGTCGGCGGCCGTTGAGGGCACGGGCGCGACTGCCGCAGGATCCGATGGCGGGCTCGGAGCGGGTGCAGGATCGGGTTCCGGTGCTGTGCCGGGCTTGAGCGAGGAGATCTGCTCCCTGGTGAGCGGGCCGCGCAAGTAGCTCATCGCCCAGCGGGTGGTGATCACTTCGACCTTGTCTTGACTCGCCCTCTTCAGCACGAACTCCCGTTTGGCGAGTCCGGAGATGGTCGCCGACACCAAGTCCACGTCGATCGTGCCCGCGGCACTACTCAGTCCGGACAGTAGGCGCGCCTTGTCCTGCTCGGTCTGTAGCCGGCCAACCAGCCAGGTGCCGGCGTTGGAAAGGGCCTTGTAGTCGACGTCGACCGGGTTCTGCGTACTCAGCACCACACCGATACCGAACGCCCGCGCCTGCTTCAGTAGCAGCATGATCGGCGCCTTCGTCGGCGGGTTGGCCGTGGGTGGCAGGTATCCGGCCACCTCGTCCATGTAGAGCAGCGCCCGTAGATCCCCGGTCCCGCTCTGCTGGCGCATCCACGTGATCAGCTTGGCCAGGACCATGGCGGTGACTGACTGCCGCTGCTCGTCGCTCAGGTGCGACGTTGTGATGACGGATGCCCGCGGACGTCCGTCGGGGGAGCGCAACAGCGTGCCGATATCGATCGGGTCGCCCTGCAGCCAGGTGGCGAAACTTGGGGAGGCGAGTAGTCCGTTGAGCTTCATGGCGAACTTTCCACGGTCCGTGGCTGGGAAGAAGGCATCGAGTTCCAGCACTCCCACCTTGCGGATTGGTGGCTGCTGCACCGCCGCGACGAGACCCGCGAGGTCCAGGTCTCGCCCGGCGTTCCACGAGTCGGCGATGATGTTGGCGAGCAGGATGTGCTCACGGGAACTCAGCGGATCGGCATCGACCCCGATCAGGTTCAGCAAACTGGAGCAGTAGGCGTCGATCTCCTCCGTGATCAGCGTCGGGTCGCTGCCGGGAGCCGGTGCCTTCAGGGATCCCACGATGTTCAGCGGGATTCCGTGGGTGGCTCCCGGCGTGTAGATCCGAACCTCGACACCGTCGTGCAGTGATTTCACGTCGGCCGGCCCCAACTCCCATTCAGCCAGACCGCTCGTCCACAACTGCGCCTGCGCTGCCGCGAATTCTTCCCGGCTGCCGCCAGACTTCTCGACATCGGATTCGTTGACCCAAGGGGCGAACTCGGGTCCCGAAAGGTCTGGGAAGGTGAGGGCGAGGTTGGTCAGGTCGCCCTTGGGGTCGATGAGGATGGCCGGCACCCCGGCGGCGAGGCACGTCGGGTCAGGCGCCATACGAGCCCGCCGTACGCGGCGAGGCACTCCTCGATCAGGTCGACCCCCAGGCCCGTCTTGCCGGATCCGGTCATGCCGACGATCACGGCGTGGGTCGTCAATTCCCCGGAAGGGACGGCGGCGTTGGTGTCGGTCCTGCTGTGGTCGGTGGGGTTGACCCGGCCACCGATACGAAGGTCTGCCATGGCACTAGAGATTAGGGCCGAGGCGGGGTGACTGTCGCGACTCCGCGGCGGGTGTTCGATGTGATCGTCATGGTCAGGCCGCTGGGCAGGCGGGCCCGTGGGGCAGGGGTTCAGCGCGGGAGGCGGGTCAGGCTCACTTCGACGCCGAGGGACTCGGAGTGGCCCCCCGCGTAGATGCCCTTCAACGGACTCACGTCGGCATAGTCTCGGCCGCGCGCCACCACGACGTGGCCTTCACCTACGAACCGACCGTTCGTCGGGTCCAGCGCGTGCCATTCCCCGTCCCACACCTCGACCCAGGCATGGGATTCACCCGTGACGGTCTCGCCTATCTCGCCGCGGCCGGTGTAGAGGTACCCCGAGACGTAGCGCGCCGGAATGCCCAGCGGGCGCAGAAGTGAGAGCGTCACATGCGAGAAGTCCTGGCAGACCCCGCGACCGTGGCCCCAGGCCTCCGCCGCAGTGGTGAAGACAGTCGTGGCCCCGGGGGTGTAACTCAAGTGGGCCTCCACCGCGCTCACCGCGGCGTTGATCGCGGCCTGAGGCGTCGGGAGCTCGGCCAGTTCCGCCATCAGCGGGGCCCGATCGGGATCCTCCCGGGCGTCGTCGACGTACCGGCTGGGCCGCAGGTACTCGCACCAGCGATCGCGCAGGACATCGTCGTCGAGTTCATGCCATGAGCAGGAGTCCGACAGCGGCATGGTTCCGCTCGTCTCGACCACGGACACAGACGTGATCGCCAGATGGGTATGGGATTCGTGCAGGTCGAATGCCTCGACGGTGGTCCCGTGGTAGTCGGTGTAGCTCTGCACCCGGGCAGCGGGCGTGGTGTGCAGCTCATGGGCGATCAGCAGTTGGCCACCACCATCGGCTGGGGTCATCCGGGCCTCGTTGAAGGACACCGAGACGGGATTTGTGTACCTCAAACCGGTCTCGTGCGTGACCTTCAACCGCCAGCTCATCAGTTGCTCCAGACTGTCGTGCCGACCTGACGGAAGAAGGCCTCCGACACTTCGCCGCCGGCCTGCGAGGCCCGATGCAGGCCGTTCTCGGCCATCTCGTCGACGGTCACCGGGGCGGGGCTGGAGGTCGAGAACTCCAGCTCGCTTCGAAGCAGCCCGACGGTACGGAGCAACTTCCCGCTGGTGTCCAGGGAACCCTGGGCCTCCAACGAGCGGACGGTCTCCTCCGCGATCCTCGAGGATCCCAACATGGATCGCGGGAACAACGGGTCGAGGACGAGGAAGCCGCGCACCTGCTCGCCGCTCATCGGGTTACGGCCCCGGAGGAAGGCGTGCAGCGCTCCGGTTGCGCGCAGCATCGCCACAGGCCCGGACTCCGGCCACAATTCATCATGGTGGACGGCTAGCAGTCGAGCCGTCATGTCGATGCGCTCGAGACTCCGTCCGAGCCGCAGAAATAGGTAGCCCTCGTCCCGGGGGCTGGTCCAATCGATCATCCCGTGAACCACCGCAAGGCGTTCGAGCACGCCGTAGAGCAGAACCCCGGGACTTCGGATGTCCGCCTTCCCGATGGCCAGCGACAGGCGCATGTCCACGCTGTTGAGAGCCTCGAACACCTCGGCGCTGAGGGCGTCGCGGATGGCACGTGCGCTCTCGCGCCCCGAGTGGACGGCCCCGCTGACGGTGCTCGGCTGTTCCGGGGTGCCGAGGACCAGCCTGGCCAGCTGCACCGGGTTGCCCACCGGCGGTTCGGAGTTCTCCAGCGACAGGGCCTCCAGCAGAACCGCCGCACCCATCGCCGTCGGGATCCGCTTGTCCTCGATGATCAGCTGGTGGTGCTCGGCGAGAAGTCGGGCGGTGGCCTCGGCCCGCTCGACGTACCGGCCGATCCAGTAGAAACTCTCGGCGAGGCGGCTCAGCATGGTGTGCCCCCAGCGCTGTGCTGCTGTTGTTGCTCGGATTGCTGACGCATCCGCTCCTCGGTGAGGGTGGGGCCCTGGGCCCGCCAGGTCGGTTGACGTTGATAGCGGCGGTCGATCTCGATGAAGCCGCCTGCCGTGCCATCCGCCACCGTCGCACCGCTATCGGCGCTGATCCCACCCTCGCCATCGTCGAGCACCCAGGT
>CAYMPK010000002.1:26533-31764 GCA_964392145.1 uncultured Actinomycetes bacterium
TTCCCTTGGTCAGGGCGACCCGGGTAAGCCCACCGGGGAGAACCCACACCCGGTCGCCGTCGTTGACGGCGAACGGTCGCAGATCCACGTGCCGCGGCTCGATGTCGCCGTCGCCGACGGCGCTGGGGGACGTACTCAAGGTCAAGACCGGCTGTGCCACCCATTCGCGTGGTGAAGTGGTGATCGCGTCGGCAACTGCGGACAACTCCTCCTCGGAGGCCTGATGCCCCATCACGAGTCCGTAACCTCCCGAGCCGTCCACTGGCTTGAAGACCATCGAGTCGAGTCGTTCCAGCACGAAGTCCCGGACGTCGGCGTCCTGCAGGTCGTAGGTCGGGACGTTGGCGAGAATCGGCTTCTCGCCGAGGTAGTACTCGATGATCTTGGGGACGTAGGGGTAGAGCGCCTTGTCGTCGGCGACCCCGTTGCCCACTGCGTTGGCCAGGGTCACGGTGCCGGCCCGCGCTGCGTTGAGGATTCCGGGTATTCCCAGGATGCTGTCCGGCCTGAAGTGAACCGGATCCAGGTAGTCGTCGTCGATCCGACGATAGATCACGTGCACTTGGCGGGGACCCTTGGTTGTGCGCATGAAGACCGTGCCCTCGCGACAGAACAGGTCGCGACCCTCCACCAATTCCACACCCATCCGGCGCGCGAGAAAGGCATGCTCGAAGTGGGCGGAGTTGTGAACACCCGGCGTGAGCACCACCACCGTCGGGTAGGGCACGCCCCGAGGTGCCGCCGCCAGCAACGAGGCCAGTAGTCGCTCGGGGTACTCGGAGACCCCGCGCACCCGTTGTGTGGGGAAGAACTCCGGAACGACGTGGGCGAGTGTCCGCCTGTTCTCCAACACGTAGGAGACCCCCGACGGATTTCGGAGGTTATCCTCCAGAACCCGGATCGTCCCCTCCTGGTCGCGGATCAGGTCGACGCCGGCGACATGGATGCGCACTCCGTTGGGCGGCTGGAAGCCGTGCGCGGCGCGGTGGAAATGCGCCGAGGAGGTGACGAGGGCACGCGGCACGATGCGTTCGGCCATGATCTGCCCGGGGCCGTAGACATCGGCCAGGAACATCTCCAGCGCTCGAATCCGCTGGGCCACACCTTGATCGATGGTCCGCCACTCGTCCGCGGGGATGACCCTGGGGATGAGGTCCATCGGTAGCGGCCGCTCACGCCCACTCAGTGTGAAGGTGATGCCCTGGGCGGTGAGGTGGCTGTCTCGAACCCTGCCTCGTTCCCGCAGGCCTTCGCGACCGAGGTTGCGGATGGCCGCGTTCAAGTGGGTCAGACCCTCACGGGGAGCGCCGACGTCGTCGTACATCTCGTCGTAGGCGCCTGGTGTCGGTGAGTACGACGCATCGTCGAGCTGCTCATCGTGCCCGGTCGTCATCGTCACCCCAATCTCGCCGAGATGTCAGCGTAGCCATCTCAGGTGTCAGGCGTGTTACGTCGACCTGTCGCCTGGGGAGTGCGATGCCCACGTGGACCGGGGACACGATAGGGCCGTCCGGTGGCGGAGGCTACTGGGCTGGTTTGGTGCACGCGGGGACAGGCGCCAGCCGGTACCCCAGACTTCGCCACTCGGGAAGCATCTGCTTGACGGCCGCCAGGGTGTTGGCCCTGCTGCCGCCGCCGTCGTGGAGCAGGAAGACGGCGCCCGGCGCGGTCCCGGCGCGCAGGTCCGACACCATCGAGTCAACGGGCGGCTGGTTCCAGTCCTCGGCGTGCGCCGTCCACAGAATGGGCTGCAGGTGCTGTGACAGCGCGATCCCGGCGACCTCGTCGTTGATGAGGCCGTAGGGCGGTCGCATGCAGGCACCTATCGGTGTCGCCGCGTCCACCGCAGCTGTGGTGCGCGTCAGCTGGCTGCTGACCTCCTCGGCGCTGATCTTCGTCAACTCCGGGTGGTTCCAGGTGTGGTTTCCGATGGCGTGCCCGTCGGCCGCGATCTTCTTGAGCATCTCCGGCTGCTCGGCGGCTTGCTGGCCGATCACGAAGAATGTCGCTTTGGCCCCCGCGGCTGCCAGCAGGTCGAGCAGTTCGGGGGTGTACTTCGAAGGCCCGTCGTCGAAGGTCAGGTATAGCACCTTCTCGCCTCCGGACGGCTCTGCCGTACCCGGCCCGCCGCCGGTAGCGCTCGCAGTGACGGTCGGGTCCGGGCTGCCGAAGGCCGCCGGATACCAACCTGAGGGCGAGGGCAACCCTTTGGACATCTCGGCCTGGCCACCGCCGGAGTTCCAGTCCACCTCGGCACTGGGGGTGGCACTGGCCGACTGCGTCGGGGGACTCGGGTTTGTCGTACCCGCACTGCTTGCGGCAGACTGAGGGTCACCAGCAGTGGTACCCGCGACCGAGGCACAGCCCGCCACTGCGACGGTCACCAGGGCCCCGACGAGTGCGAGGCGGCTGGACGGGTGGGGCATCCAACGATTGTCGCACGCAGGGTCGCGGTGGATGTCAGGATGTCGCGACGACACGCGGCGAGAGGAGTCGGCGGTGACAGCGACGACAGAGGTCCCCTCGGGACTTGCCGGTGATCTGCCACGTTCGCCTAGGGAGCACTACCGCGAACTGGTCACGACGCTGCTGGAGCAGTATCGGCAACTCCCCGTCGACGCCCCTGTTCGGCTGGCCAAACGCACCTCGAACCTGTTCCGGATTCGGGATGCGAGCAATGCCCCCGGGCTGGATGTGGCGGCCTTCGACGGCGTGCTCCACGTCGATGTCGAGAACCGCACCGCTGACGTCCTCGGGATGACGACGTACGAGCATCTGGTGGCGGCTACCCTGCCCCACGGATTGATGCCGCTGGTCGTGCCGCAGTTGAAGACGATCACGCTGGGAGGCGCCGTCACCGGGCTCGGTATCGAGTCGACCTCCTTCCGGGATGGGTTGCCACACGAGTCCGTGCTCGAGATGGACATCCTGACCGGCGACGGGCGGGTAGTGACTGCAACCGCGGAGAACGAACACTCCGACTTGTTCTTCGGCTTCCCGAACTCCTACGGAACGCTGGGCTACAGCTTGCGCCTGCGTATCGAACTGGCGCCGGTACAGCCCTACGTGGAGATCGAGCACGTGAGATTCGACGACGCCGAGTCCGCCGCGGTGGCGATCTCCGAGCTCATCGGGCAGGGCGCCTATCAAGGCCGCCGATTGGACTTCCTCGACGGCACCGTCTTCGGTCCCGACGAGGTTTACCTCACGTTGGGCAGCTTCACCGAGCAGGCGCCCTACACCTCTGACTACACGGGCAACGACATCTACTACAAGTCGATCCGGCAGCGGCGCCGCGACTACCTGACCGTGCACGACTACATCTGGCGTTGGGATACCGACTGGTTCTGGTGCTCCGCCGGTCTCGGGGTGCAGAAGCCCGCCATCCGCCGAATGATCCCCCGCCGCTATCTGCGCTCGGACGTCTACTTCAAGGCCGTCGGTTTCGGTCGGCGGTCCGGCCTCGCCGCTCGGCTGACCGCGCTACGCGGCGAACCACCGCGGGAGTTCGTCATCCAGGACATCGAGGTGCCGGTCGGACGGCTGGCGGAGTTCCTCGACTTCTTCCACGCAGAGGTGGGGATCCTGCCGGTGTGGCTGTGCCCGCTTCGTCAACGCAACCCCGAACATCGCTGGGATCTCTACGTCATGAACCCGGACGAGGTGTATGTCAACGTCGGGTTCTGGTCGTCGGTACCGATGAAGCCCGGCGCCGCCGAAGGCGACGTCAATCGTGCCATCGAGATCGAGGTGGAACGGCTGGGCGGCAGGAAGTCGCTCTACTCGTCCTCCTACTATCCCGAAGATGACTTCTGGGCCATCTACAACGGGCAGACTTACGACTTGCTCAAGAAGAAGTACGATCCCAATGCTCGACTGCTCAACCTCTATCAGAAATGCGTAGGCGGAAGGTGAACCTCAATGCACATTGCTGACATGTTCGTGCTCCTGGTCGGGCGCGACAGTCCGGTCGCGATCCGGGCCTACGACGGCAGCGAAGCCGGTCCTGCGGACCCGGTGGCCACAATCGTGGTGAAGTCCCCGACGGCTCTGCAGTACATCGTCACGGCGCCGAGCGATCTCGGGCTTGCGCGGGCGTTCATCACCGGTGAGTTGGACGTGGAAGGCGACCTGCATGAGGCGCTCCGCGCCCTCGCCCTCACGAACCTCAAGGCGATCCCGACAGCGGACAAGGTGGCCATGCTGCGTTCGGTCGGGCTGAAGAACATCAAGCGCCCACCGCTTCCGCCGCAGGAGGTGCGGATGAGGGGGCGCCGGCACTCGAAGCACCGCGACGCCGAGGCGATCTCGCACCACTACGACGTGTCCAACACCTTCTACCGGATGCTGCTCGGCCCCTCCATGGCCTACACCTGCGCGGTGTTCCCGACAGCAGACGCATCACTGGAGGAGGCGCAGGCCTACAAGTTCGACCTGGTGTGCCGCAAGCTTGGCTTGAAGTCAGGTGATCGACTGCTGGACGTCGGCTGCGGCTGGGGCGGCATGGTCATCCACGCGGCGAAGGAGTACGGGGTGAACGCGCTGGGCGTCACGCTGTCGCGGCAGCAGGCCGAATGGGCGGAGAAGCAGATCGCTGAGGAGGGACTCGGCGATCGGGCGACCGTCCGATTCCTCGACTACCGGGATGTGCCGGAGGGCGACTTCGACCACGTCTCCTCCATCGGGCTGACCGAGCACATCGGTGTCAAGAACTACCCGAGCTACTTCGGATTCCTACTGTCGAAACTGAAGCCCGAAGGTCGACTTCTGAACCACACGATCACCCGCCACGACGGCAGCGGCCGCGCCAAGGCCGGCGGGTTCATCAGCCGGTACATCTTCCCCGACGGAGAACTGGTCGGACCGGCCAAGGTGATGTCGGACATGAACGACGCCGGGTTCGAGATCCAGCACGAGGAGAACTTCCGCGCCCACTACGCCAAGACGCTGGCCGCCTGGAGTGGCAACCTCACCGACAACTGGGATGAGGCAGTCAAGGAGGTTGGGCTGGCGAAGGCGCGCACCTGGCGGCTGTACCTCGCGGTGTCGCGGACCGGGTTCGATATCAACCGGATTCAACTGCACCAGTTCCTGGGAACCAAGACCACGATCGAGGGGGACAGCGGGTACCCGCTGCGCCACGACTTCTGACCCCGGGCCCTCGCCGGCGGGCGGCCGATCCTACTCGGCGGTCGAACAGGCGCTGCCGATGCGACCGCCGGGACATATCC
>CAYMPK010000002.1:31781-36550 GCA_964392145.1 uncultured Actinomycetes bacterium
GGCGGTCGTGCTGGACGCGTGGGCACCGATCAGCCGGGGAGCAGGCTGAGGACCACGGTGCGGTTGGGATTGTCCGTGTTGGGGTCCACCAGCACAACGCTCTGCCATGTGCCCAGCAGCAGCCGCCCGGTCGAAACCGGAATCGTGACCGAGGGCGCGATGAAAGCTGGCAGCACATGGTCGCGGCCATGTCCCAGCGAGCCGTGGCGGTGCCGGTAGATATCTTCGCGTGGCAGGAGTCGCTCAATCGCCTCGGCCAGGTCCGGCTCACTGCCGGCGCCGGTCTCGATCAGGGCGACCCCGGCCGTCGCATGGGGGACGAAGATGTTCAGCAAACCGTCGTGGGCCCCGCAGTCGGCGAGGAACTGCTCCGCGCGGCCCGTAAGATCGGTGAACATCCGCTCACCGGTGGTCAGGCGCAGCCGTTCGGAGAACACGAAAGACCCTTCCCTCAGGGCTCGGCGTGGGTCGGCGCCGGAGCCGAAGCGATGCGCTCGGCGGCAGCCAGGTACTTGCCCGTCGCGCGCTTCTGCATCGCATGGCCCAGGGGCCCGGCGAGCTTGGTGAACCACACCGCAGGGCGGGACACCGCGCGCACAGTCAAGACGACCGAGTCGTCCCCCCGGTGGCTGAGCACGAAGGACTCCTCGCCCCGCTCCGGGTGCTTCGGCAGCGTGCCGTATGCGAACCCGACCGTGTCGCCCTCGGCGACGATCGCGACGACCTGGCAGATCGCTGTCACCACCATCGGCCACAGAACGGGCAGTCCGACGGCCACCCGTTCGCCGGCACGCACCTGGTCGTGCTCTGCACTCACCTGGAACCCGGCCTCCCGGTTGAGTTCCCAGTGCATGAGGGCGTAACCAACCTTGTCGAAGGCTTCCTTGCCATGCCCGACGACCCGCTCGGTCGTGACATCTCGAAAACCGTCCGGGACCGGCTCCCAACCCAAGGAGATTCCGACCGGGGCGTAGGTCAGGCTCGCGTCACCGCTGCGTTCCACGAGTGACCGGGTTCCGGTCCCGTCGACAACTCTCCTGGTGATCGGCACGGCCGGGCTCCTCTCGAGGGGGCTTGCGGTGGAGTCTGCGACCCGAATCTACTAGGCGGCGCTGGTCGCTGCCCGATGGTCGACCGGTCTGTCGGTTCAGTTGGGGCCCTCGGGGTGTTCTCGGCCGGCCAGGAACTCCTCCACCTGCGCCGCGATGTCCTCACCGTCGAGCAGTTCGGCCTCCTCGGCGTCGATGTCCGTGCTGCCTGTGGAGGCCATGAAGTCGTCGTACTGCTGTTCCAGCATCATGACCGCCTGCATGTTCTCGGCCTCGCCTGCGATCTGGATGGCGATGTCGGCATCGGATTCCTCCGCCCGCTCGCGCAGGCCAGGCAGTGGCAGCAGCAGCCCGGTCTGCGCCGACACGGCCTCGAGCAGCGCGACCGCCGCGCGTGGATACTCGGCGCCCGACAGGTAGTGCGGCACATGTGCCGCGAAGCCCATAGCGGGGATGCCCTCCGAATCGAATCGGAGTTCCAGCATGCCGGCCACGTGTCCCGGGACCTCCAGGTCGCCGATGAACGCCTGCCGATCGGAGATCAGGGCGGGATCGTTGCTGTGGGCAGTGATATTCACCGGCCGGGTGTGTGGGGCCGGCCACGGAACCGCGTGGACACCGAGGAAGAGTCCGGTGTCGAGGGTCAACGCGAGCCACACTGCTTCATCTGCGAATGCCCGCCATCGGAAGTCGGGCTCGGGCCCGTGCATGACCAGGAACGTCGTACCCGCCTCGTCGGTCAACTCGTGAACGGAGAGCTCGGGGATGTCGATCTCGCCGTAGTGATCGGCAAGAAAGGTCATCCGCGGGCGCCGTGCTCGGTAGTCGTAGAGCGAGTCGATGTCGATCTCGGCGATCTTCTCGTTGGGCAGCTCCGCCATCAGATGCTCCACGGCGAGCCGACCGGCCGAGCCGGCGTCGAGGAAGCCGGTGAGGCTGTGCAGGAGCACGGACTGCGCTGAACTCGGGCGTCGGTGGATGGTCACCAGACCGTGCGGGCTTGCCATCGTGCAGCCTCCAGTTCGGGGTAGTTCCGGCGCACTGCCGAAGGATCGGTCGGGAACCCGCCCGGTGCGCCGCCGGCACCTGGCATCGTCGGACGGGAGAGTCCGTCTCTCAGTCTCCCGCTCCCGGGCGGAGTTGTCAGCGTGCGTTCGCTCAGGACGTAGCCCCTCAGACGGCCTCCGGCCCGGAAGGTCTCGGTTGTCGGGTGGCGGGTCTGTCCCGGTGGCGGTTCGCATGCCAGAGTTGCGCCATGGGCAGTGGCGACGCGGTCATGGACCGGCAGAGCCTGTTCAAGTATGCCTGGCTCTCCATCATCACGTCGGTGGCGACGGTCAGTCTGAAGTACACCGCATACCTGCTCACCGGATCCGTGGGACTGCTCTCGGACGCCATCGAATCGGTGGTGAACGTGGTCGCTGCGGTCATAGCGCTGCTTGCGCTTCGGGCGGCCGCCAAACCCGCGGACAATGTCTACCACTTCGGTCGTGGCAAAGCCGAGTACCTGTCCTCAGGCATCGAGGGCTTCATGATCTTCGGTGCGGCCACCGTGATCCTGGTGACCTCCATACCGCGACTGTTCCATCCGGAACCGCTGGAGCATCTGGGTATCGGTCTGGTGGTGACGGCGGTCGCGACCGTCTTGAACGCGGCCGTCGGCATTCTGTTGATCCGGGTGGGTCGTCGGCACCGGTCCGCCACCCTCGATGCTGACGGCCACCACCTACTGACCGACGTGTGGACATCGGTGGGGGTCCTCGCCGGGGTCGCCCTGGTGGCTCTGACCGGCTGGCTGCCGCTGGACCCGTTGATCGCCATCGCTGTCGCGGTCAACATTCTGGTGGTGGGGTTCAAACTCGTTCGCAACGCCATGAACGGGCTCTTGGACATCGCGCTGCCGCCCTACCAGCACGACCAGATAGTCAAGGTGCTGACGCGCCACGCCAAGGACGGCGTGACCTTCCACGGCCTGCAGACCCGGGAGTCGGGCAAGGACCGATTCATGAGTGTGCACGTGCTGGTCCCGGGTGCGTGGACGGTGCACCAGGCGCACGATGTCGTGGAGGAGGTCGAGCAGGAACTGAAAGCCACGGTGGGCGATCTCGAGGTGATGACGCACTTGGAGCCACGGGAGGACCCGCGGGCCTACGGGGACTACTCGGGGGGCTTGGAACTCGAGCACGCGATGGACCCTCGGGATCCGACCGACGAGTCCGGCGGTTGAGGCCGGCGTCCCTCGGCCTCAGGCGGCAAATGGGGGCCGCTCGTCCATCTTGATGGATGCCCTGCCAGCCAGCTTCCAGAGCCTGGCCACCAGGTCGCTGTCCTCATCGGTCACCAGGTTGCCCATCAGCCGCAGGGCCACCTTCATCAACGATCGCGAGCGCATGCCGACCGGGCCCGCCGCCGGGAGCAGCCCAGGTACCGTCAGAAGCCCGGCGAGCCGGCGAGCGATCGAGAATGCGTAGCCGTAGTGGTCACTTAAGACCCCGGGCCAGGCAAGCGGATCCCCTCCCGCAGCAAGGAGTTCCGCCGCCAGACGACCGGTTTCGAGGCCATAGTCGATGCCCTCTCCGTTGAGCGGGTTCACGCACCCGGCTGCGTCCCCGATCAGCACCCAGTTGGCCCCGGCAACCCCGCTCACCGCGCCACCCATCGGCAACAGCGCCGACCATGGGGAATGCACGGGACCGGTGAGGGCCCATTCCGGCCTTCTCGCTTCGGAATACAGATCCAGAAGTTGCCGCAGGTTCACGTCGGCTGGATGGGCGTCCGTGGCTAGCGTGCCGACCCCGATGTTGACGGTGCCATCGGCCAGCGGGAATATCCACCCGTAGCCGCTGAGTACGTCGTCGTCTGCATTGCGCAGTTCCAGGTGAGACGAGATCCAGGGGTCGTCACTGCGCTCGCTGGCGATGTAGCCGCGGGCCGCGACCCCGTAGGCCGTGCTGCGGTGCCAGGTGCGCCCGAGTCGGCGGCCGAGTTGCGACCGGGCGCCGTCGGCCACCACCAACTGCCGACACCGGACACTGTGGGTCCCGGACTTCCGGCGAAACGACACCGAGGTGACCCGAGCGCTGTCGCGTTCCACATCGACGGCCCGGCCGGTGAAGGTGCGCGCCCCGGTGTCCTGGGCCAGTTGATGGATCCGCTCGTCCAGCACGGTGCGGCGGGCCGCGCCGCCGAATCGCGGCAGCGAACCGCCAGGCCAGGGCAGGTACAGCTCCTCGCCGAAACCGGCTGCTCTCAGCCCCCAGTTGCGGGCCAGGCCCGTGGTCCATTCCGCAAGACCCAGGCCTGAGAGTTCTGCGATCGCCCTCGGGGTGAGGCCGTCGCCGCACGGCTTGTCCCGCGGGAAGGTGGCGGAATCCGCCAGCACGACGTCAACCCCTTGCCGGGCCAGCCAGGTGGCGGCCGAGGAACCGGCTGGCCCGCCGCCGACGATCAGCACGTCGCAGTCCGCGGGCGGGGATGCGGTGGAATCCGCCAGGTCGTTCACCACGGACTCATTGTGGGGGGGCCTGTGACGTCGCGCGACACCGGGCGCGCAGACGTAGGGCGGTGGTCGATCAACCGGCGCTCGGGGCGACCGTCGCGGCGGATGCCGTCGGCGGGCGCGAGGCGGGTGCCACGGTCGGTGCCAGCGCGCCGCCGCGCGCGGCACCGTTGGGGTCGATGATCAGGCTGAACACGGACTTGACGGGCGCCCCAACGCGT
>CAYMPK010000003.1:0-11945 GCA_964392145.1 uncultured Actinomycetes bacterium
CGGTGCCGGGCAGGAAGCCGGGCACGTCCACGAAGGTCAGCACCGGGACGTTGAAAGCATCGCACGTACGCACGAACCGCGCGGCCTTCTCGGAGGCGTCGATGTCGAGGGTGCCAGCGAACTGCATCGGCTGGTTGGCCACAACTCCGACCGGTCGTCCCTCCACTCGGCCGAAACCGGTGATCATGTTGGGTGCGAACAGCGGCTGGACCTCCAGGAAGTCGCCGTCATCGAGGACGCCCTCGATGACCGTGTGCATGTCGTAGGGCTGGTTGGGGGAGTCCGGGATGATCGTGTCGAGGGCCAGGTCGTCCTCTGTGACGCCGAGGTCCACCTCTACATCGAAAGCGGGCGGCATCTCCATGTTGTTGCTCGGCAGGAAGGACAGCAGGGACTTGACGTACTCCAGGGCGTCGTCCTCGTCCGTTCCCATGTAGTGGGCGACCCCGGACTTGGAGTTGTGGGTGCGGGCACCGCCCAGCTCCTCGAACTCGACATCCTCTCCGGTGACGGTCTTGATCACGTCCGGGCCGGTGATGAACATGTGGGAGGTCTTGTCGACCATCACGATGAAGTCGGTGACGGCCGGCGAGTAGACGGCACCACCGGCGCACGGTCCCATGATCAGCGAGATCTGCGGGATAACACCGGAGGAGTGGACGTTGCGCAGGAAGATCTCGCCGTAGAGCCCGAGCGAGACCACTCCCTCCTGGATGCGTGCCCCGCCCGAGTCGTTGATCCCGATGACCGGAACGCCGGTCTTCATGGCCAGATCCATGACCTTGACGATCTTCTCGCCGAACACCTCACCCAGGGACCCGCCGAAGACGGTGAAGTCCTGGGAGAAGACGCAGACCGGTCGGCCGTCGATGGTGCCGTAACCGGTGACAACGCCGTCGCCGTAGGGACGGGTCTCCTCCAACCCGAAGGCATGCGAGCGGTGGCGGGCCAACTCGTCGAGTTCGACGAAGGAGTCATCGTCGAGCAGCAGCAGGACACGCTCGCGGGCGGTCATCTTGCCCTTGGCGTGCTGTTTGGCGATCGCCTTCTCGGAGCCGGCGTTCTCCGCCGCCTTCCGTCTGTTGGTGAGTTCGGCGAGCTTTCCGACCGTGGATGCGCGGTCGACGGCGGTGTCGCCGCTCTGGCTTGGCTGTGCGCTCATGATTCCTCCGGGAATGGCTGCTTGGTTACCGTAGCAACGTGACCACCCCTGATGTGCCGACGCCTCGGTCCCCGCTCACCCGTGAGCGGGTGACGGCTGCGCTCGATCGTCGCGGTGTGAGTGGACCTGTCCACCTGCTGCCGGTATGCGAGAGTACGAACGCGACCGCGGCGCAACTTGTCGGAGCATCGCAATCAGGTGACACCCGCGGCCCGGGCGGCGATGCCTGGCTGCTCGTCGCCGCAGAGGAGCAGACCCACGGCCGCGGTCGACTGGACCGTCGGTGGAGCGCCCCCGCGGGCAGCGGATTGCTCTTAACGCTGGCCGTGGCTGTGCCGACCGGAACGCCGCCATCCGTTATCGGCTGGCTGCCGCTTATCGCGGGAATGGCGGTCGCTGCAGCGGCTCGCGATGTCGGCGTTCCCGCGATGGTCAAGTGGCCCAACGACGTGGTGGTCGGGGAGGAGCCGCGCAAACTCGCGGGCATCCTGGTCGAATTGGTCGGCGGTTGGGCGCTCGTCGGCATCGGCCTGAACGTGGATCTGACACCGACCGAGGCGCCGGTACCGACTGCTACCTCGCTCGTTATCGAGGGGGCCTCTGTCGAACTGGATCGCGCTGCACTGCTCGCGGCCCTGGTGGCGGGCGTTCTGGCGCGCTGGCGCCAGCTGCTGGCCGCGAGCAGCGCGGTGCGAAGCGGCCTCAGGGACGAGTACCTCGAGTGCTGCTCCACCCTGGGGCGGCGCGTCCAGGTGAAGAGACTGGGCGTGGACGATCTTTCGGGCAAGGCTGTTGACATCGACCCCGATGGTCACCTGGTGGTGGAAGGGTCGCCGACCGGCGCCAGAGTCGCGGTGACGGTGGGTGATGTCCTGCACCTGCGATCTGCACGCTGAGTTCCCGACTGTCTAGCGCGGCCCAAGCGTCCGTGCAACGATCTGAACATGGCATACCCACGGAAGCTCCTCGCTGACAATGAAGACATTGCCTTCGAACTGCGTCCTCATTGGCGAGCCCTGCTCATCCCGGTGTTCTGGCTCATCGTCATCCTGGCCGCCGCCGGCTTCCTCGTCGGCAAGATGGGAGCCTGGATCGATAGTCCTGGCGCGACCACGGTGCTGCGGTGGGTGCTGGTCGGTATTGCGGTGTTTCTGCTGATCTTCTTGTTCATCCGTCCCTTCGTGGCCTGGTTCACCACCCAGTACGTCTTCACCAACCGCCGGATCATCGTCCGCACCGGGCTGGTGGCGCGCCGGGGTCGGGACATGCCGTTGTCCAAGGTCAACGACGTGATCTTCGAGCACACGGTGTTGGAGCGGATGTTGAACTGTGGAACCCTCGTCATCGAGAGCGCCGCGGAGAACGGCTCCCTCGTCGTCGCGAACGTACCGAACGTCGAGCATGTGCAGCGAGAGGTCTATCGGCTCCACGACGAGGACGACGCCTTCCGCTCGGCGCGCCAGGAGTTGTACCGGCAACAGGCCGCGCAGGGGATGCCGCCGGATGACGTCGCGCGCGAGCAGGTAAGCGGCACGATGCCGCCGCAGCAACCGGCCCAGCAGGTGCCGCCGGCCCAGGCGACGACGGTGCAGCCCCAGCCACCGGCCCAGCCGGTCTACCCGGTTCAGCCCAACGCACCGCTACCAACCCAGCAGGTGCCGCCGGCCCAGCCGACGACGGTGCAGCCCCAGCAACCGCCCGTCCAGCAGCCGCCAGCCCAGCAGCCGCCAGCTCAGCAGCCGCCCGTCCAGCAGCCGCCCGTCCAGCAGCCGCCAGCTCAGCAGCCGCCAGCCCAGCAGATCCCGCCGCCAGTGATGCCGACGTCCCCGCGGCCGATCCCGCCGCCAATCGATCCGCAGGCGCCGCCGCCATCGAGCAATTGAGGTGCGTGGCCAGATGACCGACGCCGATGCTCTGGTTGAGAGGATTCTCGGCGCTCCACTCTCGATGACGAGGGAGGAAGTGACCGAGGCGGCTGGACTTACCCTCGAACAATCCAGGGCCTACTGGCGTGCCATGGGGTTCGCCGATGTCGGCGAGTCGGTCGCCTTCACGGAGAATGACCTGGAGGCGCTGCGCACCGTGCAGGCCCTGGTCGACAGCGGCGTCGTGGACAGCGACGAGATCATCGAGATCGTGCGAAGCCTCGGGCAGAACACCTCGAGGATGGCTGAGTGGCAGACCGGCACCCTCACGCGACTACTCGCCCGGCATGGGGCCATCCCCGACGAGAGCGTGCTGCGCCCGGATGACGTCAAGCGCCTCGGTGAGTTGACCAACGCGATGGTCCCCAGCTTGGAACGGTTGCTGTCCTATGCCTGGCACCGACAACTCGCGGCCGCTATCCAGCGGGGCATCGACACGGCGGGTGACGAGGATGGGGACGTCGCTGGCCTGTCCTGCGTTGGTTTCGCCGACCTCGTCGGGTTCACCCGGCTCTCGCGTCGGCTGCCCGCCGATCGGCTGGCGTCCTTGGTGACGACATTCGAGGGGGACAGTGCCGACGTCGTCGCCGCAACCGGGGCCCGGATGGTCAAGACGCTCGGCGACGAGGTGATGTTCGTCGCCGACACACCCGAGCAGGGGGTGGAGACGGCCCTCACTCTCCACGAGACCCACGCCCACGACGAAGACGTGCCGGAGTTGCGGATCGGACTCGCCTTCGGGGACGTGGTGACACGCATGGGTGATATGTACGGCAGCACCGTCAACCTGGCGAACCGACTCACCGTGCTCGCTCGGCCGGGGGCCACCCTGGTCGACGACGCGATCGCCGATTCGATTCGCTACTCGGCGGATTTCGATGTGAAGGCGATGCGGCCGCGGATACTGCGCGGCTTGGGCACGGTGCGTGCTTGGACGGTCCGCCGGGCCGGTTAGGCTCCCGATAGCCCCAGGATTCCATCAGGTCGCCGCAGTGCAACTGCGCGCCGGCGGCCCTGCACCGCTAGCGAAAGGACGCTTCCGTGTCCGGTACCGAACCACAAGCCGCCCCACAACACGCCAAGCCCGCACAACCGGAAGCGGAGACGGTGGCACCGGCCGTGTTCGAGGGGTCGGAGCTACCTCACGTTGCTGCGGCTGCCCGCGCGGTGGCGGGTGGAGCCGAGAAGTACCACGAGGCGAACGCCGCCCGGGGGAAGCTGTTCGCCCGCGATCGGGTCGCACACCTGGTCGACGAGGGTTCCTTCGTCGAGGACGGACAACTTGCCAACGCCATGGCCGAGGGCCTACCGGCCGATGGTGTCATCACCGGCACCGCGACCATCGACGGGCGACCGGTCGCGTTGATGGCCAACGACAGCACCGTCAAGGCGGGGTCCTGGGGGGCCCGCACAGTCGAGAAGATCATCCGGATCATCAGCCGTGCGTACGATCTGTCGATCCCGATGGTGTGGCTGGTGGACTCGGCTGGTGCTCGCATCACGGACCAGGTTGATCTGTTCCCGGGCCGTCGCGGCGCCGGCAACATCTTCTACAACCAAGTGAAGGCCTCCGGTTCGATCCCGCAGGTGTGCGCGCTCTTCGGGCCGAGCGCGGCCGGGGGCGCCTACATTCCGGCGTTCTGTGACCTGGTGGTGATGGTCGAGGGGAATGCTTCGATGTACCTGGGATCCGACCGGATGGTCGAGATGGTCACCGGCGAGAAGACCACCTTGGAGGAGATGGGTGGCGCGAAGGTGCACTGCACCGTGAGCGGAGTCGGGCACAAGCTCGTGAAGACCGAGACCGAGGCGTTGGACGCGATCGCCGCCTACCTGTCGTACCTGCCCTCGAACTACTCGGAGCAACCACCGGTGAGTCTGCCGGTCGGTCCCGAGGACATCGACTTGCGGGCGCTGGTGCCGGCCAGTGAGCGCCAGGCGTTCGACATGCGCCGGTACGTGCGCGGGCTGGTCGATGAGGGCAGCTTCTTCGAGATCCACGCTCTGTGGGCCAAGGAGCTCACCGTCGGTTTCGCCAGACTCAACGGGCGCACGGTAGGGATCGTCGCCAACAACCCGATGTTCAAGGGCGGTGTGCTGTTCGTCGATTCGGCCGACAAGGCGGCACGCTTCATCAACCTGTGCGACGCCTTCAACGTGCCGCTGATATTCCTCGCCGACGTGCCCGGCTTCATGGTGGGCAGCGCGGTCGAGCGGCAGGGCATCATCAGGCACGGGGCGAAGATGATCACAGCCGTGAGCGAGGCGACGGTGCCCAAGTTCTCGGTCGTCGTTCGCAAGGCGTACGGCGCCGGCCTGTACGCGATGGCGGGCCCCGGCTTCTGCCCCGACGCCACCATCGCCCTGCCGACGGCCAAGATCGCCGTCATGGGTGCTGAGGCGGCCGTCAACGCTGTCTACGCAAACAAGATCGCGGCCATCGTCGATGAGGCTGAACGGGAGGAGTTCGTGGCCGACCGCCGGGCGGAGTACGAGGAGGATATCGACCTGCTGCGGCTCGCCTCCGAACTCGTCATCGACGCAGTGGTGGAGCCGGAGGATCTTCGAGCAGACCTCACTTCACGCCTGGATGCAGCCATCAGCAAGGACCGCACCTTCTCCCGTCGGCGGCACGGAGTGGCACCCGTCTGAGTCGTCCATCGAGGCGCTCGACTTTCGCGCACGGGCGCGCTGACCGGCCGACCGAGCTGGGCGCACCGTCCGGGGAAACAGGCGGTGGGACCTCCCAACGCATCGTGCGGCACCTAGCATGGTGACCATGGCAAGAGTAATCCTGGCCGAGGACGACGAGGCCATCTCCGAACCGCTCGCCCGAGCCCTGCGTCGGGACGGCCACGAGGTGGCTGTTGTGGCCTCCGGTCAGCGGGCCCTGGATGGGGCCAGCTCCGGGGTGGCCGACCTGATGGTGCTCGACCTCGGGCTACCCGGCATGGACGGCATCGAGGTCATCCGTTCCCTGCGTGAGCAGGGGTCGAAGATGCCCGTGATCGTGGTAACCGCACGGACCTCCGATCTCGATTTCGTGGTCGGCCTGGATGCGGGTGCCGACGATTACGTGGCCAAGCCCTTCCGCATCGATGTGCTGCTCGCCCGGGTCCGGGCACTCGTGCGACGGGGCTCGAGCCCGGCGACCATCCGGGTCGGGGAGCTCGTGATCGATTCGGCCGCCCGACGGGTGCGGGTGGTCGACGAGGAGGTAGCGCTAACGCCCAAGGAATATGACGTGCTGCTTCTGCTGAGCCAGAATGTCGGCAAGGTCATGTCCCGCGAGCAGATCATGAAGGAGATCTGGCGCGGCGAGTGGTTCGGCGGCTCCAAGACCCTCGACATGCACGTGTCCGGCCTGCGTCGGAAGCTGGCCGAGGCGGGGGCCGGTCGGGAACCCACCATCGGCACCGTGCGGGGCGTCGGTTTCCGGATGGAGGAGGATCCGGTCTCGGGCCCGGATCAGCCCGGTCGGCCCTAGGCGCTCGCCTTGTACCGTCGTTTCCTTTCCGCAACTCTGCGGGTAACCGTCGCCACCGTGGTTCTGATGGCTATCGCGCTCGGCTCGGTCGCTGCCTACTTCATTCGGCAGAACTACCAGGGGCGGGCCGACGAGCTCGCGGCCCGCGTGGTCGTCGCCGCGGCATTCCGCCAGGCAAGCGGACTGGCGATCACCCCGGAGTGGCTCGACTCCATCGCGCCGGAGGATCGGCTCGAAGTGACATTCACCGACGGCCAGCGGGTGGTCGCGCCTGGAGGGGTGCCGAGCAGGCAGTTCGTCTCCACCCGCAAGGATCCGCTGGGCGGTTTCACCGTGACCGCGGGCATCTCCCGCGGGCCGAGTTACGTACTGCTGGCAGGTGTGGCCGGTGTGCTGGTCGTGACGTCCGCGATCAACCAGCCACTGGATGATCTGGCCCACCACGCGGAGACCCTTGGGTCCGGCCGCGCCACCAGGCGGGCCCGCCCGACGGGGATCGACGAGGTGGACCGGATCGCCCGGGTGCTGGACGATCGATCCCAGCAGATCGGCGACGTTCTCGAGGCCGAGCGACGCACGTCCCGTGAGATGTCCCATCAGGTACGGACGCCGCTGACGGCGCTGTCCCTCCGGCTCGAGGAGATCATCCACACCGATGACCTCGCGGAGGCCAAGGCGGAGGCCGCGGTCGGCGTGGTGCAGATCGAGCGATTGACCGAGGTGATCGATCAACTCGTCAAGGGGCGTCGGGAGGGCATCGCATCCCAGCAGGAGAAAGTCGATCTCGCGGACATGGTCTCCGATCAGATGGTCGAGTGGTACCCGGCTTTCGCCGCGAAACGACGCCGCATCACCTTGCAGGCGCATCACAACGTCATGGCGTGGGCGAGTCGGAGCGGTCAGACGCAGGTGCTGGCAACCCTCATCGAGAATTGCCTCATCCACGGCCGCGGCGACGTCATCGTGCGGGTGCGCGAGACCGGTGTGTCGGCCGTGCTCGAGGTGGTGGACACCAAGGGCGTCATGCGCCTGAAGGAGGGGGAGGACCCGTTCGAGCGGGGAGTGTCGGCCAGCGGAACCGGGCTGGGTCTGGCCCTGGCCCGGACATTGGTTTCCGCCGACGACGGTGACATCGCGATGACCTCGAGGCGACCGCCAACCTTCAGCGTCTACCTGCCGCTCTACGACGAGCAGGACAAGGGCTCAACTGGCGGAGCCGACGGCCAATCGGGCGAGGTGAACTTCGGTCCACTCTGAAGGTGGGGTGACCGCCGGGGCCGGGACTCAGATCTCGACGGTACTCATCAACGCGCGACGCTCATCATCGTCGTCGACCTCGGGGAACACGAACTTGCGGTAGGACCAGAAGCGGAAGAGGGTGCCGAGCGCCAGCCCCACCACGTTGGCACTGATGTTGTCGGCGAGGGCGCTGTCCAAACCGAGCGCGTAGTGACTGATCCAGAGGCAGCCGACCGCGATCAGCATGGCGACGCCGTTGAGCAGGAAGAAGAGCACGTACTCCCGAGTGAAGGACGTGCGCCCGCGGTGCTTGAACGTCCAGAAGCGGTTTCCGAAATAAGCCACGGTGGTGGCGCAGGCAACCGAGACCACCTTGGCGGTCAGCGGCTTACCTTCGAGCGGGCCGAAGTAGAGAAGGAGGTTGAACAGTCCGATGTCCACGACGAGGGCGCTCAGGCCGACGATGCCGAACTTGGCGATCTCGTGTAGTAGGCCCTGCAGTCGCCAGTACAGCGAGGCGATGAATCCCCTGGACTTCTCGTGGCCTGCGTCCTCGTGGGTCGCCTCAGCAGTGGCGACGGAAGCCGACGACACCGAAGATGTGGGAACGCCCCCGGAACCGCTCGATGGGACGCTGTTGTTCGCGGAGGTATGAGCCACCTCTATATCGTACCCGGCTCACGTCGGAGTAGGGCTCTGTGCAACCGTGAGTCTCGTCACCCGGGTCCGGGAGGGCCCGGCCGCGCCGGCGCACCGCGCCGAGGGCAACGCCCGATGCCGAGCACAGAAAGGACGAGCAGCCGTGGATCTGAGCCTCACCGACGAGCAGGAGGCACTGCGCAAGACCGTGGAGGCCTTCGCCCAGGACGAAGTCGCCCCGGTCATCGGAGACTACTACGCTCGCGGCGAGTTCCCGCTTCCGTTGGTGCGGTCGATGGCCGAGATGGGACTCTTCGGTCTGCCGTTCCCGGAGGAGTACGGCGGGATGGGCGGCGACTACGTCGCGCTGTGCGTCGCCATCGAGGAGCTCGCGCGTGTCGATTCATCGATCGCGATCACCCTGGAGGCGGGCGTGTCGCTCGGCGCCATGCCGATCTACCGATTCGGCTCCGAGGACCTCAAACGGGAGTGGCTGCCTCGGCTGACCTCGGGCGAACTGCTCGGCGCCTTCGGGCTCACCGAACCCGAGGCCGGTTCGGACGCAGGCGGAACGCGCACCACCGCCGAACTCGTTGACGGGCAGTGGGTCATCAACGGTTCGAAGGCGTTCATCACCAACTCAGGGACCGAGATCACCGGACTGATCACGGTCACGGCTGTCACCGGTGAGGACTCCAATGGCCGCAAGGAAATCTCGTCCATCCTGGTACCGGCCGGTACCCCCGGGCTGACGGTGGCCCCGGGCTACGCCAAGGTGGGCTGGGCCGCCTCCGATACCCACGAACTGGCCTTCGCGGATGTGCGGGTACCGGCCGCGAACCTGGTCGGCGAGCGGGGTCGCGGCTACGCGCAGTTCCTCCGCATCCTCGACGAGGGGCGGATCGCGATCGCCGCGCTGGCAGCCGGACTTGCCCAGGGCTGCGTGGATGAGTCGGTGTCCTACGCGAACACCCGCGAGGCCTTCGGTCGTCCGATCGGAGCCAATCAGGGTCTTGCTTTCATGATTGCGGACATGGAGGCCCGGGCGCACACCTCCAGGGTGCTGTGGCGGGAGGCCGCCGGCCGGATGCAGCGGGGCGAGCCCTTCAAACACCAGGCGGCCATCGCCAAGATGGTGACCAGCGAGGCGGCGATGGACAACGCGCGGGCGGCGACCCAAGTGCACGGCGGCTACGGCTTCACCATCGAGTTCCCGGTCGGACGGTTCTATCGCGATGCCAAGATCCTGGAGATCGGCGAGGGCACGACGCAGGTGCAACAGATGCTGATCGCCAGGGAACTCGGGTTGCCAACATGACGGTGGAGCACACGGTCTCGGAGGTCCCCCTCGAAGGTGGGCTGACCGGCGTTGCCCTGGCCTCACCGGACGGTCTGGTCGCCGAGTTCTGCCCGGCCGCGGGCATGGTCGGCTGCTCGCTGACCGATCGCGGGCTGCAGGTGCTGGGGCTGCGGGGCGGCCTCGGTCACTACCTGGATGACGCCAAGACATTCGGCATCCCGTTGCTCGCCCCCTGGGCGAACCGGCTGGCCTCACCGGAGTACACAGTGGCCGGGGTCACAGCGGATGTGACGGGAGTACCCGGGGTGCACCTTGACGCCAACGGGCTGCCGATCCACGGCCTGCTCGCCGCCTCGTCCGGATGGAACGTCCGCGACATCGTGGCGGGACCGGCCGGTGCCGGCGTCACCGCGGCCCTGCAGTTCGACGAGTCCCGACCTGAGTTCCCGGGGTTCCCGTTCCCACACGAGGTCGCCGTCACCGTTCGGTTGACTGGCCGCGTGCTGACCATCACCACGGGCATCACCCCGCTGACCGATCAGGCGGTGCCAGTGGCGTTCGGCTGGCACCCCTATTTCGCGCTGCCCGATGTGCCACGCGCCGACTGGGTCTTGCATCAGCCGTTCACACGCAGGGTGGTGCTGGACGATCGCTGCATCCCCACGGGTGCGCTCGAGGACGTGGCCGCCTCCGAAGCCCGGCTCGGGAGTCGAACCTTCGATGATCTGTTCACCGAGGTGGTGCCCGGGACCTCTGCCTGGATCTCCGGTGGCGATCGCCGGGTGGGGATCACCTATGTGGCGGGCTATCCGTACGCCGTCGTGTTCGCGCCGCCGGACGCGGATCTCGTCGCGCTGGAACCCATGACGGCGCCGACCGACCCGTTCGCGGGTAGGTTCCCAGTCACCTTGGCGGTAGCAGGTGAGACCCACTCGGCAGTGTTCGCCATCGAGGTGGCGGTGGACGATGTGGGTGCGCAGTCATGACCGGCGCCACCAGCAGCCCTGACGGGAGTGGCAGGACCATGCACCTGAGCGTCGAGGAGGACCTGGTAACGCCGCGCGGACCGGGATTCCCGATCGTTGGCGTTGTCGGAGCGGGTCAGCTCGCCCGGATGATGGCCCAGCCCGCGATCGCGCTGGGTGTCGGGCTCCGGGTTCTGGCCGGGGCACCGTGGGAGTCGGCGGCCCAGGTCATCCACGACGTGCGGCTCGGACGACATGACGACTTGGCTGCGCTGACCGAGTTCTCGCGGGGCTGCGATGTGGTCACCTTCGATCATGAACACGTTCCCCCTGAATACCTGCGGGTCCTGCAGGAGTCCGGGGTGGAGGTCCGTCCTGGGCCTGAGGCATTGGTGCACGCGCAGGACAAGATCCTTATGCGCCGGGCACTCTCGGAGGCCGGAGTCCCCTGCCCGCGCTGGGCCGAGGTCACCACCCGGGCTGAGGCCGAGGAGTTCGCGGGTCGAGTCGGATGGCCCATCATCATGAAGACCTCGCGTGGTGGCTACGACGGAAAAGGGGTCTGGCGGGTACCCGATGCCGACGAGGCCGCCCGGTTGCTGCAACAGGTGACGTTGACCCCCGGTGCCGCCTGGTTGGCCGAGGAACTCATCGAGTTCAACCAGGAGTTGGCCGCCCAGGTCGCGAGGTCGCCCCACGGGCAGGCAGTGGCCTACCCGGTAGTCCGCACCACGCAGTCGGACGGAGTCTGTGCTGAGGTCGTGGCACCCGCTCCGGGGTTGACCGAGGCCCGCGCTGCGGAAGCGGCTCGGATCGCGCTGGAAATCGCCGGATCACTCGGTGTCGTCGGCATGCTGGCCGTCGAACTGTTCGACACCGGTGATCGACTCCTCGTCAACGAACTGGCGATGCGTCCCCACAACAGCGGCCACTGGAGTATCGAGGGGGCCGATACCTCGCAGTTCGAGAACCACCTGCGAGCGGTGCTGGATCTGCCCCTGGGGTCACCGAGCCCGCGGGCGCCGGCGGCAGTGATGATCAACATCCTCGGAAGCACCCACCCCGACCTGTATCGGGCGTACCTTCATGTGATGGCACGCGACCCGGGCATCAAAGTCCACCTCTACGGCAAGGAGGTGCGCCCGGGTAGGAAAGTGGGTCATGTGACGGCAATCGGCGAGGATGTGGACGCGCTGGTCGGCCGATTGCAGGCGATTGTTGGGGCCTG
>CAYMPK010000003.1:11955-15868 GCA_964392145.1 uncultured Actinomycetes bacterium
GGATGTGGACGCGCTGCTCGAACGCGCCCACCACGCCGCTGATTTCTTCATGGGGGTCATCGATGGCTGATCCGATCGTCGGCATCGTGATGGGTTCGGATTCGGACTGGCCGGTGATGTCGGCCGCCGCGACCGCCCTGACCGAATTCCAGGTCCCGTTCGAGGTGGACGTCGTGTCGGCCCACCGGATGCCCAGTGCAATGCTCTCCTACGGGTCGGCTGCCGAGGCCAGGGGTCTGCGAGTGATCATCGCCGGGGCCGGTGGTGCGGCACATCTACCCGGGATGTTGGCTGCCGTGACAACCCTGCCGGTGATCGGCGTACCCGTCGCCCTGGCCAGACTCGACGGATTGGACTCCTTGCTGTCGATCGTGCAAATGCCTGCGGGCGTTCCTGTTGCCACCGTCGCGGTGGACAACGCCCGGAACGCCGGGCTACTCGCGGTGCGCATGCTGGGGCTGGCCGACGAGACGTTGCGCGATCGGATGCGGGAATTCCAGGCCGAGCTGGAGGCATCGGCTCGGTCCAAGGGCGAGCGACTACGCGAGCAGGCGTCGTCGGACTAGGCGCGGCCGACGCCTACATACGTCCAGCCGGCCGCCTTCCAGGAATCCCGATCCAGCACGTTGCGACCGTCGAAGATCGCTCGACCCGTTGTGAGTTCGGCTGTGGCGACCGGGTCCAGCCGACGGTACTCGTCCCACTCGGTGAGCAGCAGCACGACATCCGCGTCGGTCAACGCCGCCGCGGAGGATTCCGCGTAGGTCAGCGTCGGGTAGCGAAGTCTCGCGTTGGCCAGGGCCTTGGGGTCATGCACGACGACGTGCCCGCCACGTGTCGAGATGCCGGCCGCAATGTCCAGCGCGGGAGAATCCCTGATGTCGTCGGACTCCGGTTTGAAGGCGGCGCCGAGCACGGCGAAGCGCCGACCGCGGGCGTCGCCCCCGGCCAGTTGCTCAGCCATCTCGACCGCTCTCGCCCGGCGCCCGAGGTTGATCTCGTCCACCTCCCGCAGGAAGGTCAGCGCCTGGCCGACGCCCAACTCACCCGCGCGGGCCATGAAGGCACGGATGTCCTTGGGCAGACAACCGCCCCCGAAGCCGATGCCGGCCTTGAGGAACTTGGATCCGATCCGATCGTCGTACCCGATGGCCGCAGCCAGCGCCGTAACGTCAGCCCCGGTCGCCTCACATACCTCGGCCATGGCATTGACGAAGGAGATCTTGGTGGCGAGGAAGGAGTTCGCGGCCACCTTGACGAGCTCCGCGGTCGCCAGATCCGTCTCGACCCAGGGAACTCCGGCGGCGATCTGTCGGTGGTACACCGCGCGCATCTGTTCGGTCCCGAGGCCGTCGCGGCTTCCGACGACGATGCGATCGGGCCGCAGGGTGTCGGCGACCGCGAATCCCTCGCGCAGGAACTCCGGGTTCCACACCAATGCGGTGGTGGACCCAGCGGGGCCGTGCTGGGCGAGGTAATCATCGATGGCTGCGGCCGTCCCCACCGGGACGGTCGACTTGCCGGCCACCACCGAACCAGGTGCCAACCGGGGAGTGAGTTCCCTGACGGCTGACCAGACCGCGCCGAGGTCGGCAGCATTCGAGCCGACTTGCTGCGGGGTCCCGACGCAGAGGAAATGCACGGAGCAGTCGGCCACGGCGGCGTAGTCGTCGGTGAACTCCAGGCGTCCACTGGGAAGTACCTCTGCCAGCAGTTCCTCGAAGCCCGGCTCGTAGAAACTCGGCGCGCCCGCGGCGAGCCCCTTGATCTTGGTCGCGTCGGTGTCGAGCGCAGTCACGGTGAACCCCTGTGATGCCAGCGCGGCGGCGTGGACGGCACCGAGGTAGCCGGTGCCGATGACCGAGACCCGTGGTTGCTGCACCTGAACCCCCTGTCTCACCGCGCCGCAGCGCCCGCTTCCCGTGGTTGCCGGATCGTCGGCTGCCGCAGGCGGCAACGATCGCCGGATCGGGCGTATCTATGCTGGAGGCTACCCCGCCACCGTTGCGCCATCGGGCGATGCCCGCAGATTGGAGCCGCGGCCGGCGACCGCTGGGGAGCCGAGCACGAAGGAGATCTGTAGAAGTGGACGCACCTGTGTACCAGCTGCCGGAGGAGTACGTCGAGCTGCAGGAGGCCGTGCGCGCCCTTGCCCAGGACAAGATCGCCCCACGCGCGGCGGAGATCGACGCGGCGGGCGAGTTCCCCTGGGACGTCTACGACGCCTTGGTCTCGGCAGGGTTCCACGCGGTGCATATCCCCGAGGCCTACGGTGGCATGGGAGGCGACAACCTGGTGTCGGCGTTGGTCGTCGAGGAGATCGCCCGGGTGTGTGGTTCGAGTTCGCTGATTCCGGCAGTCAACAAACTGGGAACCACGCCGGTGCTGGTGGGCGCCTCCGAGGAGGTCAAGTCCAGGTACATGCCCGAGGTCGCCTCGGGCGAGGCGATGTTCTCCTACGCCCTGAGTGAGCCGGAGGCCGGTTCGGACGCCGCCAGCATGCGGACCAAAGCGGTGCGCGACGGCGACGATTGGATTCTCAACGGCAACAAGCGCTGGATTACGAACGCCGGGGTCTCGAAGTACTACACGGTGCTGGCCACCACCGATCCGGGCACCGGGCCGAAGGGCATCACCGGTTTCGTCGTGCACGCCGACGATGAGGGGTTCACCCTGGGGGCGGAGGAGAACAAGCTCGGCATCAAGGGTTCGCCGACCCGGGAACTCTATTTCGACAATGTACGGCTGCCCGGGGATCGGATCATCGGAGCGCCAGGTGAGGGCTGGACGATCGCGATGAAGACCCTCGACATCACCAGGGTCACCATCGGGGCGCAGGCGGTAGGTATGGCTCAGGGCGCTTTCGACGCGGCGCTGGCCTACGCGCAGGAGCGACGCCAGTTCGGCAAGGCGATCTCGGACTTCCAGGGATTGCAGTTCATGCTGGCTGACATGGCCATGCAGATCGAGGCCGCCAGGCAGCTCGTGTACCACGCTGCCGCCGCCAGCGATCGCGGTGATCCCAATGTCACCTTCCTCGGGTCGGCGGCGAAGTGTTTCGCCTCCGACACGGCAATGAAGGTGACCGTCGATTGCGTGCAGGTACTCGGTGGCTATGGCTACGTCAAGGATTACCCGGTGGAGCGATTCCTGCGGGACGCCAAGATCACGCAGATCTACGAAGGCACCAACCAGATCCAGCGGCTGGTCATGGCCCGTCAACTGCTCGGCTGAGTTGGTGCTCTCGGCCGACCCTCGTGGCCCGGCCTCGCCCACGTCCTCTCAGTTGACGACGTAGGTGCTCGGGTCGCCGGAACCGAACCCGGTTGCAGTGGCGCTGGGGTCGGGTGGGCACTTGGCGTCCACGGCAGCGGACAGGTCGCTGCTGAGTTGCTGCATTCCGGGGGTATTGGCCGCCGCCAGCGCCTCCTGGATCTGCTCCGGGGACTGGCCCTTGGCGAAGCCGTCCTTGATGATCGCGGAGAGCGTGGCGAACTCGGCGAGATAGACCTGCGAGGAGGCTGGCGCGGACGCCCCCAACTTGGCAACCACCGCCGTGGCTGCGGACTTGGCATCGTCCAGAGACTTCAGCGCCGCGGCACCCTGATCACTGGAGAGGTCGAGACCGGCCACCAGCGTCCCGAGATCGAGCTTGTCCGCGTCGGACCTGATGATCTGGCAGTCGATCTTCGCTTGGATCTCGGCGGACGCCGACGCGAGGCCGACGCCCGCCGGGTCGGGGCTGGCGGTAGTGGCGGTAGCCGTCGGGGTGGGGCTGGCAGAGACCGTTGCAGAGTCTGTTGAGGAGCTGGACGCGCCACCGCTGGAGCACCCGAGCAGCACCGATGCGGGCACAACTGTCAGCAGGAGCAGTGCGGCCACCCTGGATCTGTCCATGACGGAGTTGTATCAG
>CAYMPK010000003.1:15878-25891 GCA_964392145.1 uncultured Actinomycetes bacterium
ACGATCAGGGGTTGGCATCGCCGTCCCCGCGTACGGACGGCGAGTTACTGTCCGCAGATGTCGTCGGCCGCCGTTCGGACCCCTGCGCCTGCGACCGCCGCGGACTGCTTGTCGGTGGTGGTGCCGACGGCGTCGGGGCCCGACGCAAGCGAGACCACCGGCTGCAATCCGCGGTAGTCCGCGCCCAGTTGGATCCGGTAGGTGCCACCGAGACCCACCAGCGGCTTGGCGGCTGCACCCGGCAACGAGGCCTTGACGGTGTCCAGGGCCGAGTCGTAGGTCGGGTCGTAGAAGATCGTTGTGGCACTTTGTGGAGGGTCACCACCGTTGTCGTATCGCGAGTTGACGATGTACCCCGCCGCGTCGAAGTCGTCACCGGCACGGCTCAGCAGATCTTTGTCACCGCTGGCGTTGACGAGTTGCACGTCGATCTTCGACGTGGGGATCTCTACCGGTGTCGGCTTGCCCGCCGCTACATCGGGAAGCGGCAGAGGGGTGTCCGACTGCATCGCATCGAACAGGGCTCCCGCTCGCGCGTCCCACGTGAGTACCGAACCGACACCGTCGATGGTCTGTTCCGACGACACCGGAATGGTCTGGAACGTCACCTTGTCAGGGCTGGTCGTACGCGCGCGCTGAGACAGATCGAACAACCCGGCGGTGTCCAGTCCCGGATCGGTGGTGAGGCTGCCGAACAGCGCGTTCGTGACGTCGGTGAACTTGGCCGGGTTGAGCAGCACCCCCGGGCTGGTGGCGCGCTTGAAGGCAGACGCCAGGAATGCCTGCTGCCGGCGCATCCGGCCGAAGTCGTCGGTGGGGTCAACCGAGCGCGCACGGACGAACGCCAAGGCCGCCGGACCGTCCAGCGTGCTGCGGCCGGCCGGGATGTCGAGCCCCGAGAGTCCGTCCGCGAGTGGCGAAGGGGTGCATACGTCGACGCCTTCGAGCGCTGAAACCACATCGGAGAAGCCCGCGAAGTCGACTTCCGCATAGTGATCGATTCGGACACCGGTGGCTCTCTCGACGGTGTTGACCACCAGCGGTGCGCCACCGGCAGCAAGCGCCGAACTGATCTTGCCCATCGCGGCGGGCACCGGCACGCCGTCGGAGTCGGTGTGCGCGGGCAGTTCCACGTAGGAGTCCCGGGGGATGCTCACCGCTCCGATCGAACCGTCCGACGACAGATGAAGGAGGACCATCGTGTCGGTGCTCTTTGGCCCGGTATCGGAGCCCACGTGCAGGGTCCGCTGCTGTTCGTCACTGAGTTCAGAGCGGTCGTCGGACCCGACTACCAGGATGTTGGTGCCGCCACCCTCAGCCGGCCGCTCCGTCAAGCCGTCGAACGCGTTCACGTGGTTGATCTGCCCGCCATAGTGGAACGCTGTCGCATATCCCATTCCACTGAGCGCCAGCACAACCGCTGCCAGGGCGCCCGCGAGGACGACGTGGGGTCGGGAACGACCCCACCGCGCGAACTTCGCCACACCCGATCCTTTCGACGGCCGTGCGCCAACATGGGCACGGTCCACTGTAAGGATTGGAGTGCTGTTCGCCGGGCTGCCACGCCCGCCGAGTCCCGGGATCACCTCTCGGGTAGTGATCCCGGCGGCTGTTAGGTTCTACTGTCATGACCGTGCCGCCTGCAGTCCCCTATGAAGGTGGCCGCGCCGGCGAGGTGGGTGATCTGTCCCGACTGGCCGCGGACACCGAGTTCCCGCCGGTGACGATCTACATGACAGTGCTGGACGAGGAGCGCCACCTCGCGGAGGTCGTGGAACATGCCCGGACGCAGGACTACCCGGGTGAACTGCAGATCGTCGTCGCTGTCGGACCCTGCCGCGACGCCACCCGCGGCATCGCCGAACGCCTGGCCGGTGAGGATCCTCGGATAGTCGTCGTCGACAATCCCAGCGGCTACATCGCTGCAGGACTGAACCGGGCTCTGGCAGCGGCGCAGCACGACATTGTCGTTCGGGTTGATGGACACGCGATGCTCCCGCCGGGTTATGTGTCGGAGGCGGTCGCCACCTTGCAGTCGACCGGAGCGGACAACGTCGGCGGCGTCATGGCGGCGGAGGGCGAAACCGATTTTGAACGCGCGGTTGCCTGTGCGATGCGATCCCCGATCGGGGTGGGACGCGCCGCCTTCCACACGGGCGGAGAACCGGGGGAGGCCCTCACAGTTTACCTGGGTGCCTTTCGACGAGAGGCGCAGCTGAGTGCCGGCGGATACGACGAGTCGATGCTGCGCGCGGAGGATTGGGAGTTGAACCACCGCATCCGAGCCAACGGCGGTCTCGTGTGGTTCAACCCGCGGATGCAGGTGAGCTACCGCCCCCGCCCCAACCTCCGGATGCTCGCACGGCAGTACTTCTTCTACGGACAGTGGCGCCGGGAGATCACCCGCCGACACCGTGAGACCGTGAGTCTTCGGTATCTCGCGCCGCCGGTTCTGGTTAGCGTCCTCGCAGCGGGCACGGTGGCCGGCACCGCGGGAACCCTCGGGGGCCCTCGGTGGCTGCGGGCCGGCTGGTTGGCCCCGCTGGGCTACGCCGGCACCCTGCTCGTCGGATCCGCGGTGACGGGCCGGGACCTGCCGTGGCGGATAGTCGCCAAACTTCCTGCCGTCTACGCGACCATGCACTGCGCCTGGGGGGTCGGGTTCCTGACATCGCCGGCGGACCTGTCAACCCGGGATCACGGCCGCGCGGTGCGCTGACCTCGTTCCTATCCCTATCCGTCAGACGATCGGTGGCCGGCCGTGCCGGGTCATCTCGAGGATGCCCCGCCACGACAACGGTCGACGCTCACCCGGGTCGACCCGCCAACCTTCCCGCCAGCCCCGGCGCCATTCGGCACGTGCCTGCGGGTCCGCGCGGTTGCGCCAGCCGAAAACGGCACCCCACACCCCCAGGTAGGCCGGGACCAGCACCCATGGGAGATTCCGCCGAGCCAGCAGTACCCGGTTTCGCGAGTTCATCCGCTGGAACACCGAGTGGCGGGTCGCCGGCGAGACAGGGTGGTAGGTGGTGAGATCGCCCGCGTACCAGACGACGGCACCGGCGTCCCAGACCCGCCAGGCGAGTTCGATGCCCTCGTGGGCGTATAGGTAGGGGGTGCCCCAACCACCCGCCTGCGTGAACAGGGCCCGACGCACCATCACGGCGGCCTCACAGACGTACATCGTCGTCGAAGGTCGTTCCGGGTCACCTTTGCGCAGGCGCGGTACCCAACTGCGCGGAGCAGCTGGGTTGTCCGGGTCGGCGATGCGGGTCTGCACCATGCCGATGTCCGGGTGGGTCCTGAACACCTCGGCGACCTCGGCCAGCGCCGAAGGGTCGGGCAGCCAAGCATCGTCGTCGAGGAAGAACAACAGTTCGCCGCGCACCCGGTCGACGCCGGCATTGCGCCCGCTGACGCCGACATTCTCCGGCAGATGCACCGCTGTGACGCCCGCCGGTAGGCCGGTGGGAGCCCAACCATTTCCGACACAGACCACGTCCACCGCCACCCCGGTCTGGTCGAGCACTGAGCGCAACGCACGGTCCAACTCGATCGGACGGTTGCCTTGGGTGAGGACGACGACTCCCACGGTCGGGGCGGGCCCCTCACCAACGGTCATCGGGTGCGGCGGTACCAGTTGCTCTGCAGTGCCAGCCAGACCAGGCCGAGCAGCACCGCGACGACCAGCAGTCCGGAACCGGCGACGGCGGCCGTGCCCAAGGCCGACAGCAGCAGAAGCCGCCCGTCGAATCCCAGGCCCAGCAGTGCGACGAAGGCGGGCGGTGCGCCCATGTCGAGGCGGTTGCGGTCGACGCCATCGAGCACGACAAGGGACATGCACACAGCGAACAGGAGAGCCCACGGTTGACCGGCTCCGACCAGCGAGGAGGCGATGGAGGCCACCGCGATGAATTCGATGGTGCGCAGGGCAGTGGGCAACCACCACCCGCGGCTGCCGCCGTAGCTGCCGGCCATTCCTGCCGCGACGGCGGTGGCTAGCAACGCACTGCTCAGCACGATCGGCCAGGGATTGCCCCGCCAGGAGAGCCCGGCGGCCAGCACCGTCAGCGCGAAGCCGGCGATCAGTAGTCGGGTGGCCCACGGGGACAGTCTCGGACCGACCGAGTTCGCAACGGCACGGACGACGACACCGGCGTCGATCAGTGATCCCGGCGGAGTCAGGAAGCGGCGCTGGAGCACCGCGTTGGGGGCCTCGACCTCGTCGTAGGCGAGTCCGCTGCGACGGCGGGTGAACAGCACCATCGCCGTCTGTGCGATGCCGGCAATTGCGGCGACCGCGAGGGCGAGGGCCGGGGAGGCGAAGGCTATGGCCAGCGCGAGCACCAGCCAACGGACACCGCGGTAGGTCGGTACGTCCAGTCCGTGCCAGCGCTGGCTACCGGCGCAGGTCTCCGCCACGGTCAGCATCCCGACAGCCATCATCCCCAGGATCCAGACGGGTTCGTCGAGCCTGGCCCCGGCGACCGCGACCCCGGCCAGCACCCCGAATTCCACAACCCGGTTGGCCACCGAGTTCGTCCAGGCACCGCGTACCGAGCGGCGTCTGCGGTAGCGGGCGACCTCGCCGTCGCTGAGCAGCAGAAGTCCCGCCGTCAGGAAGAGTGCGGCTCCCAGAACTGCGGCGGGGCGACTCCCGAGCCCGATGATGAGAGCGGCGAAGATCCCGACACCGGCGCCGACAGCCGTGAGGGTCTGCGACGACCAGCCCTTGGTGACGGCGAACCTGGTCACCCTGCGGGACAGGGGTCTCAGCAGTCGCGCGGTGACCGGGTCCTGGACTGTGTCGGAGGCGGCCTGTAGGCGTCGATCCGGCTCGCTGCGGGAGGGCAGGTCCATTGCGCCGCGGCTGGCGCAGAACGGTGCTGCGGGTACGACCTGGACGGCTAGGCCCCCGTCGGTGAGCAGATCCAGCGCGTACTGCCAGGAGGTCTCCTCGGAACGGTCGGCGGCCCCCACTGCCCGGCGGGCCAGAGTTGCGAAGGTGGCCCGGTCGGAGGGGTCGATGCGGAGGACACCGGCAGAGCGACCGACCGGCGCGCCGCTCTCCGAGATCGACTCCGGGGTCGCTAGTACGACAGGGTTCAACTCGTCGATCCCGTTGTGCGCGAGCAGCACTGCCGTGCCCACCTCGGGGTCGTCCAGCAGATTGGCCAGCGCCTGCAGTTCCGCGTGGACATCGTGATCGGCCAGGATGAGCGGCCCCTCGCCGGCCTCGGCGCGGTCCGCCCAATCGGTGAGGACGGTCCCGTTGACGGAATCGCCGCAGACGATCAGTTCGCCACCGCCGACGGTGGAGAACAGGGCGGACGTGTGCTCATCGAGGGCGGACTCGCGCTCGAGATGGTAGTTGGAAGTTGCCACCGGACTTGTCTACCAGCCAGCAACGACAACCCCGCGGAGGCACAACGGGTGTGACGCGTCCGGAGTGACGCATTCGACTCAGCTGACGGGAGGAAGTCAGGAACAGATGACTTGGGCGGCGTTCTTGGGGGCGCCGCGCTCCGGCGCCGGGGTGGTGCCGTCCGTCACCGCCGGCTTCGGCTGCACGACGACCGAGCGAACGCCCGAGTAATCGCTGCCCACAACCACGGTGACCAGGCCCTCTGTGCCGCCGGCCAACTGCGCCTTGGAGTTCAGTGCGTACGCCACGGTTCGGGCGTCCTCGGATTCAGACGGGAAGGCCGCGACCTGCGTCTGGGTAACGTTGGAATCAGGGAAACTGCCCGTGTCCACGACGTTGTAGCCGGCCTTGGTCAATTCCTGGGCGACAGCTTCGGCCCGACCAGGTGTGCTGGTGCCGTTCAGCACCCGGACGCGGATGTTCTCCGGTGCCTGGGTCAAGACCGACTGGCCTTCGGGGACCGTCGGTTTCGGCGGCCAGGGCGTATCGGACTTCATGGCCGCCCACAGTGGGTCCGCCTTCGACTTGACCCAGAGCACGGTGGCATTGTCGTCATTGTCCACGACCGGCACCGTGAGGAATGTCACGTCGCTCGGCTTCATGCTGCTCATCGATGTGGCCAGGTCCTGCAGATTCTGCAGATCCGCCAACTCGGGATCCGTGGTCAGCGATTTCGTGACGTTGTCCAGCACCCGATAGAGGGTCACCGGATTGCTGAGGACCTGCATACTCGTCGCTTTGCGCACGGCCGACGACAAGAAGTCCTGCTGACGTTCGATCCGGCCGAGGTCGGAGCCGTCGCCGAGCGTGTAGCGGGCCCGGACGAAGGCCAGGGCGTCCTCGCCCTTGACCACGCTCTTGCCGGCGGGCAGATTGAGACCGCTCTTCTCATCACTGACGGGCTGGTTGACACACACCTCGACTCCGTCGAGAGCATCCACAACGCCCTTGAAACCTTGGAAGTCGACCACCATGTAGTGGTCCACGTAGACCCCTGTCAGCGATTCCACGGCCTTGATCGTGCACGCGGGCCCGCCGATGTTGAAGGCCTCGTTGAAGCGATCGCGCTTGGCGGGGACCATGACGCCCTGGGCGTTCTTGCATGACGGCAGATCCACCATCGAGTCCCGCGGAATGCTGACGGCGAAAGCGTTCTGCCGATCCGCCGAGACGTGAAGCAGGATCGCGGTGTCGGACCGGGCGCCCTCGATGTCCTTCGAACTGCCGTAGTTCGTGTTTCCGGCACCGGTGCGAATGTCCGAACCCATCAGCAGGATGTTCACCGGTTGGTTGTCGCCGGAGGCCTTCGACTTGTCCGGCCTGGGGCCGATAAGCGAAGTGAGGTCCTTCGAGGCGATGTTGTTGTCGAGTTGGCGATAGGCGATGGCGCCCGCCCCCGCGACCCCGGTGACGACGAGGACGCCGGCGCTGGCAATGCCAGCCATCACCCGGGGCCACTTGCGTCGACGTTCCGGACTCACTCGATCCTCCGATTCTTTGGAGTCCGCCGAACGGACCCGTCAGACAATCCTAACTGCGGGCTAGGGACCCGATGGGGCTGCACCAGGTAGATGTGGGACGCGACACTGCGTTGCCAGGTTCCGGCTCACCCAGGTGAGCCAATTACAGGCGTGTATTTAGAACAAGGGTTACACAGCCCGGTCGTGACTTTGGGAGCATGGGGGTGCGCGTCGTGTGGCGCGGGAGGGATGGCCAGATGCGCGGCTGGTGGAGTCGGGGAGTGCTCGTGCTGGTCCTACCGGTGCTCGCCGTGCTGGGGACCGTCGCGCCGGCCGCCCCCGCCGCGGCCGCTCCCAGCGGATTCCTCATCGACGGTTTCGGCTGGGGGCACGGGGTCGGGCTCTCCCAGTACGGGGCCTACGGTCAGGCCAAAGAGGGCCGCAACGCGTTGCAGATCGTCCACCACTACTTCCCCGCCGCGCGACTCTGGCCGCTGCGCGATGATGCCGACCTCCGGGTGAACGTCGGTCGTAGTCTGACCAGCGCCCGCCTACGCACCGTGCCACTGGCGCCCGGCGGAGGTAGGTGGGAGGTGGCGATCGGTAGCAGGCGGGTGGTCGTAGCGCAGGGTGCGGAGATCGCCCTCGTCCGTTCCGGTTCCAACGTCGAGGTGAGGACCGGCGGGGGCCCGGTGGGATCGGCGCCCTCGGTCACGGTCACGTGGGCCGGCACGCGCAAGCCCGGAGCTGCAGGTCGGGTGCCTACCGCGCTGGAGATCGCCCCTTCGGTCGGCTCGACGTTCCGCACCGATCGTCGGTACCGCTACGGCTGGCTGGATGTCGGTGTTGCCGATGGCGGCCTACAGCTCGTGAACACCGTCAGGGTGCATGACGAGTACCTCGCGGGCATAGCGGAGGTCTCGGCGTCCTGGCCGGCGGCCGCGCAGCAGGCGCAGGCGATCGCGGCCCGTTCCTATGCGCTGGCGAACACCGGGAAGGTGCGAGCTGCCTGCAGATGCAATGTGGACGACGGCTACGGCGGCTACTACGACCAGACGTTCTGGGGTTTCGCCCGTGAGCAGGGCGTCAAGGGCGCCAATTGGGCGGCGGCGGTGCGGGCAACATCACCGTGATGCAGCGCGACGTGGCCGACATGTCCGCCTTCTACACCTCTTCCACCGGCGGACGTACCCAGAACAGCGAGGACGTGTGGGGAGGTGTACTGCCCTGGGCCCGCAGCGTGGATGACCATTGGAGTACCGATCCCAGGTACAACCCGAACGGGCGCTGGGCTACTCGACGGGTTAGCCAGGCGTCCCTTGCGGCAGTGTTCGGCCTTCCCGATGTCGCCTCAGTCCGAATCGTCAGATACGTGTCAGGTGCGGCCAAGGAGGTGTGGGCCACGTCGAGCGGAGGGCGCAGCGTCAAACTGAAGGGCTCCACCTTCCGCTCTCGGCTGGGACTGCGCAGCACCTACATCACGAGTGTGCGTCCCGGCTGAGCAACGTCGCGTCCACCTTCTCCTCGCCCCATAGCTCCGCCAATCGCGCGGGGTCGCCACCGGTGGCGAGCACCCCGCCCGCCGGGGCCAGGACCGGACCCACCGTCGCAGCCAGCAGCCCCGGTGCATCTACGGGGTCGCCTGTGACCAGGACCCTCGAGGCACCGGCGGGAATACGAACCAGGGCCATGGCCTGCTCGGCGGTCAGTCGACGGTCCGGCGCCTCGATGAGGGTGACTTCCGGTTCGGGTGACACCAATGAGGCCGAGTCCGCCTGGCCACGCACCGAGGCCAACGCATCGTCGGCCCACGGCGGGCAGGCCCCTCCCAGGGGCAGTCCCAACGGATGCAGCGACACCGCCAGCGCCTCCACGGCGGCCTCGGGCGCCACCCCTTCGGCCGTGGTCAGGACCAGGTCCGCGGTGCCCGATGCCCCCTCTCCCAACACGATGGACGCCCCAAGCCCCCAGGTGGCGAAGGCGAACACCGGAACCTGCCAGTGCAGCGGCAGTTCCAGCGCGACGGTGTCGCCGGCGCCGATGCCGTACTCGAACCGCAGTAGGTTGGCGACCTTCGCGACCCAGTTGTCCAAGGTCGCGGCGGACAGCTCCACCCGATCGCCGGTATCGAGGTCGTAGAACGTGATGACCGGGGCCGCCGGGTCGCGGCGCAGCGCGGCTTGTCGAGCCGACTCGGGATGTCGATGGACCATGGCGGCCAGGCTACGTCTGGCGGCTCGATCTGGCAGGGTGGAGAGATGCTGGAAGCCGTTCTCCTCGTGGGTGGCCGCGGCACGCGGCTGCGTCCCCTGACCATCAACACACCCAAACCGATGCTGCCGGTCGCCGGGGTGCCCTTCACCGAGCACCAGATCGCGAGGGCCCGCGAGGCGGGCGTCGGGCGCATAGTGTTGGGCACGTCCTACCGCGCCGAGGTATTCGCTGAGTACTTCGGTGACGGCTCAGCCTTCGGGGTCGAACTCGTCTACGTCACCGAGGAGGAGCCCCTTGGCACTGGTGGGGCCATCCGTCACGTTGCCTCCCACCTGCGCAGCGGCCCCGAGGACCCGGTGCTCATCTTCAACGGCGATGTGCTCTCCGGGCTGGACATCGCCGGCCTGGTTGATTCGTGGCGGGCGGCCGAGGCGCAGGTTGCGCTGTACCTGACCAGGGTGGCCGACCCGCGGGCGTTCGGGCTGGTCCCGACGGCGGCCGATGGCACTGTGACGGCGTTCCTGGAGAAGCCGACGACGGAGGCCGAGATCGTCACCGATCAGATCAACGCGGGTTGCTATGTGTTCCGCCGTTCGGAGATCGACAGGATCCCGCCGGGCAGGGTGGTGTCAGTCGAGCGTGAGACCTTCCCCGGGCTACTGGCCGAAGGTGCCAAGGTGATCGGAGTCGTGGACGATGCCTACTGGCTCGACCTGGGGACCCCGGCGGCCTTCGTCGAAGGTTCCCGCGACATCGTGTCCGGCCGAGCGCCTTCTCCCGCACTGTTGGGCGACCCAGGGCGGGCACTCGTGCTGCCCACTGCTCGGGTACACCAGGATGCGGTCATCGCCGGCGGCTCCACCATAGGCGCCGGTGCCGAGGTCGACGCCTATGCCACGGTGGACGGCAGTGTG
>CAYMPK010000003.1:25901-33148 GCA_964392145.1 uncultured Actinomycetes bacterium
CCGTGATCGGGGCCGGCACCCGGGTCACCGACGCTGTCATCGGCGACGGTGCGGTGATCGGTGAACAGAACGAGTTGCTTGCAGGGGTCCGGGTGTGGCCCGACGTCACGATCGCCGACTGTGCCGTGCGGTTCAGTTCCGACGAGAGCTGAGCAACCTGCCGTGATCTCCACGCTGTTCGTCGTCGGAGCGCTGGTCACCTCGGTGCTGGTGGTCGTCAACCTGCTGACGAACCTGTGGGCTCGCAAGCACTACCTGCTCATCTCGCTGTGGGCGACAGGTGTGATGCTGGCGATCGCATGGCTGGCCGGGCTCAGCTGGGCATCGCTGGGCCTCAGTCTGCGGGGAACCGAACTGAAGAGCGGACTGATCTGGTCCGCGGCGCTCGGTGGGATCGTGCTGCTCGGCTACCTGATCGCCGCGGCGCTGCCGTGGACGCGCAAGGGCTTCCAGGATGCCCGCACCGCCGACATGGGCGTTGGCCGCGTGATCTACCACTCGATGCTGCGGATCCCCATCGGCACAGCGCTGATGGAGGAAGTGGCTTTCCGAGGTGTGCTGTTGGCCGCCTTCACCGGAACCTGGGGGGTCATCTGGGGCGTCACCGCGTCATCGTTGCTGTTCGGTGTGTGGCACGTGCTGCCCGCCCTGGAGTTCCACGAGGCCTCTGCGACCACTGACCGGCTCGGCAACAGTTGGCGCGGCAAGTTGACGACCGTTCTGGGTCAGGTGGTCGGCACCGGTGTGGCGGGGGTGGGCTTCTGCCTCGTCCGGATCTGGTCGGGCAGTCTGCTCCCGAGTATCGCGCTGCATGCGTCGCTGAACGCTCTCGGCTTCGCCGCGAGTTGGGCGTTCAGCCGGCGGTTGCGCGAACTGTGAGTCGACGGTGATCGCGGTCCAGCAACAGTCCCGCGTTGTTCGCCCCGACTATCTGCCCGACCTGGCGGGAATCCTGGGGCCGCTCATCCATGGTCGCGACCCGAGCTGGGCCAGACCCGCCTCGGGAGTCTTCATCAAGGCCAGCAGAACCCCCGAAGGTCCCGGAGTCGAGGTCATCACAGCGGACCCGGCCGCTGGATCCGTTCATCAGCAGTCCTTCGGCGTTGGAGCGCCGTGGCTTGCGGAGCGCCTCGAGGGTCTGCTCGGTCTGCACGATGATGACTCCGGGTTCGAGCCACCGCCGCAATTGCGGACGATCTGGCGTCGCCACCGGGGATGGCGGGTGCCCAAGACGTCCTTGGTTGTCGAGACGCTTGTCCCCATCGTGCTGGGGCAGAAGGTGACCGGGATGGAGGCCTACGCCTCGTACCGTCGGCTGGTGCTGGCCCACGGTGAACCGGTCGGTTTCGGTCCGCTTCCGGAGTTGCGGCTACCTCCCGATGCCGCCACCTGGAGATCGATCCCGTCCTGGGAGTGGCATCGAGCGGGTGTTGGACCGGAACGGTCCCGGACCGTGGTGGCGGCAATGGATCGGGCCGATGCGCTCGAACGGCTGGTGCGACGTCCCAGCGACGAGGCGCAACTGGCGATGCGCGCACTGCCCGGGATCGGACAGTGGACAGCGGCCGAGGTGGCACAGCGGGTACTCGGCGATGCAGACGCGATCTCCGTCGGCGATTTCCACGTTGCCAAATCGGTGGTTCACACCCTGACCGGTCGGCGCAACGGCACCGATGCCGACATGCTGGAACTTGTGGATCCCTTCCGTCCACACCGGTTTCGGGTGCAGCGGTTGGTCGAACTGGGTCGGCTTGGGCAGCCGCGACGCGGCCCGCGCTATGCCGGCCTGGACATGCGCGACCTGTAACGGTTCCCGATGGTTCCGCCGAGCAATGGAACCGAGCGATCTACCGACCCCTCGCGAAATGAACCGACCCCGCGCGAATTGAACTGTCCCGGTCGCTGGCGGCGTCTAGAGCTCCCGGAAGTACTCGGTCAGCTCGCGCGGCGGCCGCGGCGGGGCCGCGCTTGCCGGGTAGCCCACGGCAACGGCCCCCAGTGGCTGCCAGCTGCTCGGTAGCGCCAACTCGTCAGCCACGACATCCGGGCAGAACACGGTGGAGGAGATCCAGGCCCCGCCGAGTCCCTGGGCCGCCAACGAGACCAGCAGATTCTCCACCGCTGCACCGCCGGCGACGAGGAACAGATCCCGTTCGAAACACCGGCGCCGCATGTCTGGATAGGAGTGTGCCGCCCCTGATAGTTCGGAGAAGCACAGCAGCACCTCCGGTGCCCGCCGCAGAATGTCCCCGCGAGCGGTCCGACGCCCAATCTCCTCCTCGGTGAAGCCGTCCAACTGGGCTAGGTCGGACCGCCACCTGGCCACCATCGCGTCGAGCACCCGGGTGCGGGTGTCGGGTAACAGACGCACGAATCGCCAGGGTGTGGTGTGGTGCGGGCTGGGGGCGGTGACCGCCGCCGCGACGGCCTCCTGCAAGGCGGACAGCGGAACGGCCCGGTCGGCGAAGTCGCGAACGGTTCGTCGTCGGGCCGCCGCCTCGCGAGCCCCAGCCTCCCGCGCCGCCTGTGTACCCAACGGGAACAGGTCCTCGTCGGCCGGTCTGATCAAGTCGGTGGCTTTCGAGGTAGTGTCGCCGACCCGTCGCCCCATGCCGCGCAGAACGGCCACCGGGACCCCGGCGGCTTTCGGTCGGACCAGTTCGGAGGCCGCGGCGACGGCATCAGCGGTTGCGTTGATCGTGACGTTGAGCGTCTGCCCGCTGTGGTCCGCACGGCCACGGAGATCATCGAGGACCTCCATCCCGGCGGCACCGATCGCGATGTCCACCACGCCCTCCCGCCACGGGCGACCTGCGGTATCCGTCACCACGACGGCGAGTGGCCCGACTCCGGTGACAGACTCCAGGCCATCACGAAGCTGCGCTGCCGAAGCGTCCGGGTCCCGCGGCAGCAGCAAGACCGTGCCTGGAGCGGTGTTGGAGGCGTCGACGCCGGCCGCGGCGAGCACCAGACCGTGGCGGGTACGGGTGATCCTGGTGACTCCACCCGCATGAGATCTGCGGGCGACCTCTGATACCGCCTCAGCATCGATCGCAGCCTCGCGTGAATCCGCTGCGATCACCCGTCCCTCGACCTTGGAGATGACCTTCGAGGTGACGATCACGATGTCCCCTGGTTGCAGACCGCGACTCCCATCGGGCCAGCGAAGTGAAGCCAAGGGTTCGGCGAGAGCCGCGACCAGGTCGTCATCCGGTGCAAACTCCGGCAGGCCGGGGACTCCCAGCAGCACCACATTCTCGGGCGAGTCCGACGTCACAGTGGGGCCAGTTCCCCCGCGAGATCCAGCGTGGCCCTTGCAAGTTGGACCGCCGCCGTGCGATCGGTCATCAGGGTCGGCACCGCCCGACACGTGATGCCAGCGGCGTTGACGGCCGCCACCTGGTCGGCGTCCGAGGTGTCCACGAGCCACCCGTCGAGCAGCCCCGACGGCCGGGCGCCGTAGTGCAGGGCCACCGCCGATGAGGTTGTCGAGACGCCGATGGCTTCCAAGCACTTGTCGGCCATCCCCCGCACCGGCGCCCCCGCGACGATCCCGGATACACCGACGACCCGGGCCGGGGATTGGGAGATGGCGGCCGCAATGCCCGGGATAGCCGTGATCGCGCCGATCGACACCACCGGGTTGGACGGCGGCAGCACCACGACATCCGCCGTCGCGATGGCTTCCAACACACCGGGGGCCGGCCTGGCCTCCTCAGCGCCGATGTAGACGAATTGCTCGGCGGGCAGCGAGGCGCGGTGGCGCACCCACCACTCCTGGAAGTGCATGGCCCACCGTTCGCCGTCACCGTTCTCGACGACCACGTGGGTCTCCAGCCGTTCGTCACTGGCCGGCAGCAGCTCGACACCGGGCTGCCAGCGTTCGCACAGTGCCGCGGTCACCGCGGAGAGGGGGTAGCCGGCCTCCAGCATCTGGGTGCGGATCAGGTGGGTGGCGAGGTCGCGATCACCCAACCCGAACCAGTCCGGCTTGACCTTGTATGCCTTCAACTCCTCCGCAGCATTGAAGGTCTCGTCTGCTCGCCCCCAAGCCCGGTCCTCGTCGATGCCCCCTCCGAGGGTGTACATGACGGTGTCCAGGTCCGGGCTGACCTTGAGGCCGAACAACCAGATGTCATCCCCGACATTGCCCACCACCGTGATCGTGTGGTCACCGGGGACCTCGGTCAGGTGGTCGCGAAGGCCCCGCAGAAACCTCGCGCCGCCGATGCCGCCCGCCAACGCTGTGATCTGCATGAGGGCCATTCTTCCCAACCCATGGCCGTGGTGCCCCCCGGGGCACGGACAGGGCCGCCGTAGGCTGATCGGCATGTCGGCCATCACACCCGCCGAGGTCAGGCGAGCCCTGGCACGGGTGTCGCGCGGGGCGAACCTTGACCAGGGGGAGGTGGCGGCGCTGCTCGCCGCGAGGGACGCCGATCTGTCGGCGCTCTGCGACCACGCCGCCAGGCTGCGCGACGAAGGCCTTCGCACGGCCGGTCGTCCCGGCATCATCACCTACTCGCCCAAGGTGTTCATCCCACTCACGCGGCTGTGCCGGGACAGCTGCCACTACTGCACGTTCGCGACCGATCCCGCCGACCTGCGGCGCTCCGGTGAGCAGATGTTCCTGAGCCCGGACGAGGTCGTGGCGATTGCCCGTCGCGGCGCTGAGGTCGGCTGCAAGGAAGCCCTGTTCACATTGGGCGACCGGCCCGAGGACCGCTGGCCCGCTGCCCGAGAGTGGCTGGAGTCGGCCGGGTTCGACTCCACCCTGTCCTATCTGAGGGCGATGGCCATCCTGGTTCTCGAGCAGACCGGATTGCTGCCCCACCTGAACCCAGGAGTCATGACCTGGGAGGAGTTGGTTCGTCTCCGGCCGGTGGCCCCGAGTATGGGCATGATGCTTGAGACCACGTCGGAACGGCTGTTCCGAACCCCGGGGGAGGTTCACTACGGATCGCCGGACAAGGATCCCGCTGTGCGTCGCCGGGTGCTGTCCGACGCCGGCCGCGCTGGGATCCCATTCACCACCGGCCTGCTGATCGGTATCGGCGAGTCGTTACCCGAGCGGGCCGATTCGATTCTCGCTCTGCGTTCCCTGGCTCGGGAACACCGTGGTGTGCAGGAAGTCATCATTCAGAACTTCCGCGCGAAGCCCGACACCGCCCTGCGCCACCGGGACGATCTGGACAGCGCTGAGTACCTGGCCGCGCTGGCCACTGCTCGGGTGGTGCTCGGTCCGAGGATCCGGATCCAGGCTCCGCCCAACCTGTCGGCCCCAGCGGAACTTGCGGCTCTGCTGGCTGCCGGGGTCGACGATTGGGGCGGGGTGAGTCCGGTAACTCCCGATCATGTGAATCCTGAGCGCCCCTGGCCCCATCTGGATGTGCTCAGAGCCGCGACAGCGGCCGCCGGCTTTGAATTGAGAGAGCGACTGACCGTGCACCCGGAGTACGTCCGACAGCCGGAGCTGTGGCTCGACCCCAGGGTGGCCGGTCACGTCGCAGCCCTCGCGGACGATCACGGGCTTGCCCGTCCCGGTCACAATCCCGTCGGGCGCAGCTGGCAGCAGCCGGACAGTTATGAGGAGTTCGCCGCGATCACCGATGGCGGACACCGGCAATTGTCCACTGCGATCGACGCCGGGGGTCGCCGTGGGGATCGCCGCGGTGACTTCGACACCGTGTTCGGCGACTGGACCGCCATCGGCGAGCAGGCCCTCGCCGTCGATCGTGACTCACCTCGACCCGACCGGCCGCCGCAGACGTTCGTCGGCCCGGAACTGCGGGCGGCGCTCCGACTGGCGGAACTGGACCCTGCGGCGCTCGCCGAGGAACGTCACGCCGACCTTGCGGTGGCCTTGGCGGCCGCCGACGGACCCGCTCTTGACGAGTTGGCCGCGATCGCCGATGGCCTGCGCCGACGCGTGGTGGGCGATGACGTCACCTACGTCGTCAATCGGAACATCAACTTCACCAACGTCTGCTACACCGGGTGTCGCTTCTGCGCGTTCGCTCAGCGCGAGTCCGACGCGGACGCGTTCACCCTCGGACTGGATGACATCGGGTCACGCGTCGACGAGGCGGTGGCCGCCGGCGCTACCGAGATCTGCATGCAGGGCGGGATCCACCCGAAGCTGCCGGGTCATGCGTATTTCGACATCGCCGCCGAGGTGAAGCGCCGCCCTGTTCACTTGCACGCCTTCAGCCCGATGGAGGTCGTCAACGGCGCCACCAGGTCGAACATGTCGATCGGTGACTGGCTGAGGGCGGCCCGGGAAGCCGGCGTCGACTCCATTCCGGGAACGGCCGCGGAGATCCTCGACGACGACGTCCGCTGGGTGCTCACCAAAGGCAAGCTGCCGGCACAGGCCTGGGAGGACGTCATCAGGACGGCCCACGGGCTGGGGCTCCGCTCGAGTTCCACGATGATGTACGGCCACGTCGACTCCCCTCGGCACTGGGTCGGCCACCTTCGCCGACTTCGACGGATCCAGCTCGATACCGGTGGATTCACGGAGTTCGTGGGGTTGCCGTTCGTGCACCACAACGCGCCCATCTACCTGGCTGGCCATGCCCGACCCGGTGCAACCCCGCGCGAGGATCTCGCCGTCACGGCTCTTGCGCGCGTGATGCTTCACGATGCGATCCCGAACATCCAGGTGTCGTGGGTGAAGTTGGGCCCTGAAGGCTGCGCCCGGTTGCTGCGGTCCGGCGCCAATGATCTGGGCGGGACCCTGATGGAGGAGACCATCTCGCGGATGGCGGGTTCCGAACACGGGTCGGCGATGACCCCTGCGGAGTTGCATGCCACCGCGGCCCTCGCCGGGCGCACCGCCCGGGAGCGCACCACCCTCTACGGCCTGGTGGAGCCCGGTCCGACGGCGGCGCCGCCATTGGTCGGAGTCTCCGAGGCGCCTCGCGCCAGGGCTGACTCGGGTGATCCAGAACCCATTCGTTAAGAAACCTTTGCCAAATGCACCCCGACTTGACGACAATGGTGTAACGGCGGTGTAATTCCATTGTTGTTATTCACCTGCTGGGCCCTTCCCCTCCTCGGCCCGAGAACCAACTGGAAGGAACACCCACGACATGAACGAACTCGATATCTTCCCCCTCGACGAGACAGAGGAGATGGGTTGGCAGGAGCGCTCGCTGTGCGCCCAGACCGACCCGGAAGCGTTCTTCCCCGAGAAGGGCGGCTCCACCCGCGAGGCGAAGAAGGTATGCATGTCGTGCGAGGTT
>CAYMPK010000004.1:0-4686 GCA_964392145.1 uncultured Actinomycetes bacterium
CTAAGCCCGCGCGAGATCCACGAAACGAGAGTAGTGGCCTTGGAATGCCACCGGGATCGTGCTGGTGGGCCCGTTGCGGTGCTTGGCGATGATGAAGTCGGCCTCACCGGCCCGGGGAGATTCTCGCTCGTAGGCGTCCTCGCGGTGCAGCAGCATCACGATGTCGGCGTCCTGCTCGATCGAGCCGGACTCACGGAGATCCGAGATCATGGGCTTCTTGTCCTGACGCTGCTCGGGCCCGCGGTTGAGCTGGCTTATCGCCACCACCGGGACGTTGAGTTCCTTCGCCAGCAACTTCATCGAGCGGGAGAACTCACTGACCTCCTGCTGTCGGCTCTCGACCTTGCGGCCGGACGACATGAGCTGCAGGTAGTCGATGACGACCAGCCGAAGGTCGTTACGCTGCTTGAGCCGACGGCATTTCGCCCGGATCTCCATCATCGTGAGGTTCGGCGAATCATCGATGAAGAGCGGGGCGTCGGAAACACGGCTCATGTGCTTGGCCATCTTCTGCCAATCAGCATCGGACATCTGCCCCGAGCGCATGTGGTTCAGGGGGATCTGCGCCTCCGCACTCAGTAGCCTCATGACGATCTCGTTGCGGGCCATCTCGAGCGAGAAGATCGCACTGGTCAACCCGGCCTTGATGCTCGCCGAGCGGGCGAAGTCCAACCCCACGGTCGACTTGCCCATCGCGGGTCGAGCAGCCACCACGATCATCTGGCCGGGATGCAGGCCGTTGGTGAGCGAATCGAGGTCGGTGAATCCAGTGGGGACGCCCACCATCTCGCCACCGCGGTTCGCGATGGCCTCGATCTCTTCCAACGCGGTCGGCATCAGGTCCTTGAGCGACTGATAATCCTCGGAAGTGCGGTCAGAGGTGACGTCGTACACCTCGGCCTGCGCGCGGTCGACGATCTGGTCGACCTGACCTTCCTGCGTATAGCCGAGCTGGGCGATGCGGGTGCCAGCTTCGACAAGGCGCCGCAGGATCGCCTTCTCGCGCACGATCTCGGCGTAGTACCCGGCGTTCGCCGCCGTCGGGACACTCGCCACAAGGGTGTGAAGGTACCCGGCCCCGCCGATGCGGTTGAGGTCGCCACTGCGGGACAACGCGCCCGCGACCGTCACCGCGTCCGCAGGTTCCCCTCGGCCGTAGAGGTCCAGCGCGGCACCGTAGACGATCTGGTGAGCGGGGCGATAGAAGTCCGCCTCGCGGACGCGCTCGACAACGTCCGCGATGGCGTCCTTACTGAGCAACATGCCGCCGAGAACCGACTGCTCCGCGATCACATCCGAGGGCGGGACCCGGTCCAGTTGGCTGTCATCCGGGCCGCCGCCCGCCGATGTCGACATGTCTATGACGCTCAAGAAGTCCTCCAAGTGTGGCCGGTCGAAGTACGACCGATCCCGCATCTCCATACCTACCGGCAACCCCCGACAGTCCGAAAGTCCTGGCGCCAGGGCACTCACGATGTGAGACGGTGCTTGTGGATAAGTCTGTGAATAACGCCTCCGCAGACGCTGGATAAGCAGTGAAGAGGTGTGAACAACTGTGGATAAGTTGTGGGATAACCATTCGCGATCGGCTCGCAACTACCTTCTGACCTGCGGAAACATTCCCCACAGCCTGTTGAGGGAAACCGGTTGGCGGGCGTGGCGCGTTATCCCCAAGGGAATCTTTACGCTCTTCACTCCTTGAACGTGAATGGGCACAAAGAAGAGGGCGAGGTCCGGTGGTCAGACCACCGAAACCTCGCCCTGCGACGTGATGTGTGAACGCTACCCCGCCACGACGGCCACCGTGAACTCCGCTGTCACCTCAGGGTGCAACCGCACGTGCACATCGATCGGACCCAACGTCTTGACGTGTGCCGGAATGGCGATGGTTCGCTTGTCCAGCGGCGGACCGCCAGCGTCGCGAATGGCGTCGGCCACGTCGTTCGTGGTCACGGATCCGAACAGCCGGCCACCGTCGCCGGCGTGTGCCGTGACGTTGACCTGCAGACCCTCGAGGGTCTGTTTGACCTCACGAGCGTGGTCGACATCGCGAATCTCACGGGCCTGGCGCGCACGACGGATCTGGTCGATCTGTCGCTCCGCGCCCTTGCTCCAGCCGATGGCCAGGCCGCGGGGTACGAGGAAGTTACGTCCGTAACCGTCCTTGACCTCGACCACGTCGCCTGAATCTCCGAGCCCGGTCACGTCCTGGGTCAGAATCAGCTTCATATGTCGTCGCCTCCCTAGCGTCCGGCCGACGTGTACGGCAGCAGGGCAACTTCTCGCGCGTTCTTCACGGCCATCGCGACATCGCGCTGGTGCTGCGTGCAGTTGCCTGTCACCCGGCGGGCACGGATCTTGCCGCGGTCGGAGATGAACTTTCGCAGCAGGTTGGTGTCCTTGTAGTCCACGTGCGCGATCTGCTCGCGGCAGAAGACGCACACCTTCTTCTTCATCTTTCGCACTGGTGCTTTGCTATTGGTCGTCATGTGAATCTCTTTCGTTTGCTCACCGCCGGCTGCTGGCCGACCGGTGGAGTACTGGTGGTTTGGAGTTAGAAGGGGGGCTGGTCTGCCGAGCCGCCCCACGAATCGCCGCCGCCCTGTGGGGACGACCAGGGGTCGTTGGCCGGCGCAGACTGACCGCCACCGCCGGAGAATCCGCCCTCACGGGAGATGCGATTGACCTTGGCGGTCGCATTGCGGAGCACGGGACCGACCTCGTCGACCTCCAACTCCACCACGGTTCGACGCTCGCCCGCCTGGGTTTCGTAGCTCCGCTGCTTCAGTCGTCCCGAGACGATGACGCGTGTTCCCTTGGTCAAGGACTCCGCCACGTTCTCGGCGTACTGACGCCAAACGCTGCAGGACATGAAGAGTGTCTCGCCGTCCTTCCACTCGTTCGCCTGACGGTCGAACGTGCGGGGGGTGGACGCCACCCGGAAGTTGGCAACGGCGACGCCGCTGCCCGTGAAACGCAGTTCAGGGTCGTCGACGAGATTGCCGACGAGGGTGATGATCGTGTCACCGGCCATTGATCATGCCTTCCTAGTCATTGACGACTAGTCCTCCTTGCGGAGGACCTTCGTACGGAGTACCGACTCGTTGAGGGTCAGTTGACGGTCGAGTTCAGCAACCGCGGCTGGGTTGGCGGTCACATCGAGGAAGGCATAGATGCCCTCGGACTTACGGTCGATGTCGTAGGCAAGCCGACGACGACCCCAAATATCGATGCCCCCCACGGTTCCGCCATCGTTGCGGATCACATTGAGGAAGGTCTCCAGGCTGGGAGCGACTGTGCGCTCCTCCAGTTCCGGATCGAGAATCACAACTACTTCGTAGCGACGCAAGGTCGAACCACCTCCTTTGGGCTCAGCGGCCGAGGACGATCCACGGCAGGAGGTCGACACAAGACGAACGCGCGAGACAACCCCGCACGCTCTTCCAACAGTCTAACGCGCGCCCCCGGTTGCCAGGACTCCCGGTCCACAGGGGCCGGGAACACAGGTGGGGATGATCTGTCAGGGCCAGGGCGGGCGACAGGGCGGTGGTCCACTGTTCGGGTCTGGGCGAGGTGCGCCACCTCACCTCTTCATGCGACACAGCCGTACGCTGGGCCGCATGAAGACGAAGGCCGCAGGCGGCACAGTTGCAGTTGGTGCGCACGTCGATCAGCGGGACCCCCTGAGTGCGGCCTCCGCCCTCGGCGCCGACGCCGTCCAGATTTTCCTGGGCGACCCCCAGTCCTGGAAGGCACCGACCGTGGTCTACCCCGGAGGCGCGGCGGCCCTCAAGGCCGACGCCGCCGACGCAGGAGTTGCCATCTATGTGCACGCCCCCTATGTCATCAACGTCGCCTCCACCAACAATCGGGTCCGCATCCCCAGCCGGAAGCTGCTGGCCGCCCATGTGGCGGCGGCCGCCGAGGTTGACGCGGCGGGGCTGATCGTCCATGGCGGGCATCTGACCGCCGATGACGATCCCGACGTCGGATTCGACAACTGGCGCAAAGCGTTCGACTCCCTGGACGTCGCCTGCCCGGTTCTGATCGAGAACACCGCCGGCGGGAATCACGCCATGGCCCGTCGACCGGAAGCCATCGCCAGACTCTGGGAGGCCCTCGACGGGTTCGACGTCGGCTTCTGCCTCGACACCTGCCACGCCTGGGCAGGCGGCATGCCGCTACCGGAGGCTGCGGAGATCGTGCTGGGAATCACGGGGCGCATCGACCTCGTTCACGCCAACGACTCCTTGGGCGGTTTCGACTCCGGGCAGGACCGACATGCCAACTTCGGCGAGGGCACCTGCGAGACCGAGGACCTGCTGGAGTGCATAGGGCTCGCTGGTGCGCCGGCCATTGTCTGTGAGACCCCGGCCGAGGGGATCGCCGACGATATTGCTGCCATCCGCAACTGGCTCGACAAGTGAACAGTAGGCTTCCTCGGATGAGCCTCAAGGTCCGCGAGATCAGCCCGGCCGAGCACCTCGCCTTCGTGGCTGAGCGTGACTCGGTTTCGTTCCTGCAAGTGCCTTCCTGGGCCGGCGTCAAGGCCGAGTGGGGTTCGCTGTCCATCGGCTGGTTCGACGATGACCAACTCGTCGGGGCCGGTCTGGTTCTGCTTCGACAGGGTCCCGTGGCGCCAAGGTACTTCGCCTACATCCCGGAGGGCCCCTCGATCGACTGGCC
>CAYMPK010000004.1:4696-23792 GCA_964392145.1 uncultured Actinomycetes bacterium
GACAGCTCGCGGTAAATGGCGATCAGGTCCTGAACGCCGGAGACCTTGCACGAGTGGCTCGACCCGATGCTGGCCTTCCTGAAGTCCAAGGGTGCTTTCGCCGTCAAGATGGGTCCCAGCGTCGCCGTCCGCCGATGGGATGCGGCCACCCTGAAGGCGGCTGTGGCCGACGGCGGTGCCACCCGACTTCGCGACGTCGAACCGGATTGGGAGGACGGCGGAGCGCTCGCCACGATGGAGGCGCTGAAGGAAATGGGCTGGTCGCGACAGCCAGACCCCGGAACGGGTTTCGGCGACGTCCAACCGCGCTACGTCTTCCAGATCCCGCTGTCCGGGAGGAGCGAGGCCGACCTGCTGGCGGGCTTCAACCAGCTGTGGCGTCGCAACATCAAGAAGGCGCAGAAGGCCGGCGTCGTGGTGGAGAAGGGCGGCCGAGAAGCCCTGGCCGAGTTCTATCCCGTGTACCTCGAGACCGCCGAGCGCGATGGATTCATCCCCCGACCGCAGTCGTACTTCGAACGCATGTGGGACGCCATGACCGCCGAGGATCCCGAGCGGATCACCGTCTATCTGGCCCGCCACGAAGGCAAGGTCCTCGCGGCGACGACGCTCGTCCGGGTCGGAGACCATGCGTGGTACTCCTACGGGGCCTCCAGCAACGAGGGCCGGGATGTCCGGCCGAGCAACGCCATCCAGTGGCAGATGATCACCGACTCCGCCACGACTGGGGCGACCGTCTACGACCTCCGCGGCATCAGCGACACTCTCGATCCCGAGGACCGGCTGTTCGGACTCATCCAATTCAAACTGGGTACCGGCGGATTCGCACAGGAGTACCTCGGTGAGTGGGACTACCCCCTGCGCCCCCTGATGGCCAAGGCCTTCTCCTACTACATGTCGCGGCGCTGAGCGGACCCGTACGGGCCTTAGGCTGTCGCACGTGACCTTCTCCCTTCACGTTGACGCCGAGACGTGGCGCGCAAACGCGCGGGCAGTGACCGACGCGGTGGCGGCGGCAGTCGCTGGTGAAGGCGGCGGCGGGCTGGTGCCCGTCATCAAAGGCAACGGCTACGGTCTCACCCTCCCCCGGCTCGCCCGCGAGGCCACACGGCTGGGCGTGGACTCGGTCGCCGTGGGCACACCCTTCGAGGTGGAGGCGGTCGCTGCCAGATTCAACGGCGACATCCTCGTCCTGCAGCCGTGGGATCCTCGGGACACCATCGCCGCCCGCGCCTGGGCGGCCATCGACGCGACGTCGACCGCGAGTCGGGTCGTGCGCACGGTGGCGAGCACCGACATCCTGCATCGGATCGCGCAGGATGCGACCTCCGAGGTTCAGATCGTGCTGGAGGGGCTGACCTCGATGCGTCGGTTTGGGCTGGAGGAGCCCAACCTCGATGCCGTCCTCGCTGACGACACGATCCGCCGAGCCCTGCACTCGGGGCGCATCCGGCTTCGCGGCGCTGCCGTGCACCTGCCGATCAACGAACCGAGTTCGCCCCAGGTCGCCACCTTGAACTCCTCCCCCAGCGAGGCGCAACTGAGCGAGCAGGCCTCCAACCGGGTGCGCGAAACCTGGGGATGGGCGGTCACCTGGATCCGCGCGCTGGCGTCGCTGGAGGACGCCGGAATCCCGCTGACCCGCGACGCGACCACGATCTGGGTGTCACACCTTTCCGACGCCGAACTTGTTGACCTGCGGGCGGCGCTGCCGACCATACCGCTTCGACTCAGGGCTGGAACCCGGCTGTGGCTGGGCGACCCGGACAGCATGCAGGCGATGGGGACCGTGCTGGCGGTGCACCCGGTCGACAAGGGTCGCGAGGTTGGCTACCGCCAACGACGCGCGCCCCGATCCGGCTTCCTGGTGGTTGTGGGCGGTGGCACGTCCCACGGCGTCGGCATGGCGGCGCCTTCGGCCACCACCTCCCTGCGCGCCAGGGCCATTGCGGCCGGCACAGGCGCCCTCGAAGCGGTCGGCCGAGCCCGATCGCCCTTCTCGTGGGCGGATCGGCTGCGCTGGTTCGCGGAGCCGCCACACATGCAGGTCTCGATGGTGTGGCTGGGCGAGGACGACCTTCGTGAAGGTTTGGCGGCCGGTTACCGAACGCCCGCGGTCGGCGACCAGTGGCCCTGCCGGATCCGCCACACCACGGCATCGTTCGACCGCATCGTGGGCCTCGACTGACGTGGCTGCCGGAAGCGGAGCGGATGTGTCCCCGAACGTCGAGGTGGAACCCACGCTGGACGACCGGGACATCGCTGCAGGCTCGGAAGTCGTGGGCGCACCCGTCGGCCGGTCAGCTCGTCGCGGCACCGGCCAGATGGCCCTCATCGTCGCGACAGTAGTAGCCCTGGCTGGATACGCGTTGAGCATCTTCGCGCGAACACCATGCATTTCCAGCGGCTTCAACGGCATTGGCCGCTACACACATCTGTGCTACTCCGACATCCCGGTGCTGTACTCACTGCGGGGATTCGCCGATGGGCGGTTGCCCTACCTCGACCACGTCCCCGGGCAGCAGGGCTTCGAGTACCCAGTGCTGACGGGGGCCTTCGCCCAGATAGGTGCCTGGCTCACCCCCATCTTCGGCGGCGGCGGTATCGGCTTCTACGCGGCGAACGTGCTGCTCCTGGGGATCTGCTTCTTGGCCACTGTGCTGGCGACCGGGGCGGCCGCCCGCCCGCGCAATTGGGACGGCGTACTGCTGGCGTCGGCACCCGCGCTGCTGGTAGCGGCGACGATCAACTGGGATCTGCTGGCAGTCGCCCTGACTGCCGTCTGGCTGCTGCTGTGGTCGCGGAAGTTGCCGGGTTGGGCGGGGGTTGTGCTGGGTCTCGCGATCGCCGCGAAGTTCTACCCCCTGGTCCTGTGCGGACCGATGCTTCTGCTGTGTCTGAGATCCGCCCGGATGTCCGCCTTCTGGCGGATGATGGGCACCGCCGCGCTCGCCTGGCTCGCAGTCAACGTGCCGGTGATGATCATGAACTTCGAGGGCTGGTCCGAGTTCTACACCTTCAGCCAGACCAGGGGACAGGACTTCGGATCACCGTGGCTGGCGATGTCGATAGCCGGCTTCGGGGTGCCGCCGGGCATCCTGAACACAGTTGCCTCCACCCTGTTCCTGATCGCCTGCCTGGCGATTGGGGCCCTCATCATCTTCTCGCCGCGGCGACCTCGGGTGGCGCCGATGCTCTTCCTGGTACTGGCCGCGTTCCTCATCACGAACAAGGTGTACAGCCCTCAGTACGTGGTCTGGCTCGTGCCGCTCGCGGTGTTGGCCCGCCCGCGGTTGCGGGACCTGATCGTGTGGCAAGCCGGTGAACTCATCTACTTCGCGGCGATCTGGTGGTACCTGGCCGGACTGCAGAACCCGAACAAGGGCCTCCCGGGCGGTTGGTATGCGGTCGCGATCTGGATTCACATCGGGGTGACCATCTGGTTCGCGGCTCTACTCGTGCGCGACGCGCTGCGCCCCGCGAAAGATCCGGTGCGAGGGGATGGACCCGGCATGGACGACCCCCAGGGCGGGGTGATTGATGGCGCCCGGGACAGACCGGGATGGCCATCCAACCGACGCTCGGTACCCAATCACTCGGTCACGGGTCAGGTGAGGGCGTCAGCCGCTGCCGACGGTTGACGGCACCCGGGCCGGTGACAGAACCCCACGTGACGGATCGACCGCCGGCGGCGCCAGGCTCGGTGGGGTGGTCGGCTGGGTGGGCGCATCAGTCGGTGAAGGTTGGGTCTCGGTGGGCGTCGGCGCGACCGTGGGCGATTCGGATGGCGAGAACGAAGGAACCGGAGGCGCCGTGTCGGGATTGTTCCGATTGGGCGCAACGTAGTCGTCGAACTTGTTGGCCGGATCGACGAAGTCCTCCACCGGCATGTCGGCCATGGCCTGCGACATGTAGGCCGTCCAGATCTGCGCTGGATAGGAGCCACCGGCAACCATCGACATCCCACCGGTGCCAGACAGCGACACGTTGTTTCCGTTGGCGTCGTTCTTCACCATCATCACTGCCGTGGACATCTGCGGCGCGTAGCCCACGAACCATGCGGAAGTGTTGTTGTCCGAGGTACCCGTCTTGCCGGCGACCGGCCTCCCCGCGCCCTGAGCGGCGGTGCCGGTGCCCTGGCTGACGACCTTCTGAAGGGCATAGGTGACCTCGTCGGACACGGCCTCGTCGTAGGCGCGATTGTCCTTGCCCTGCAGCTGGAACACGATATCCCCGTTGCCCATCGCAACCTCTTGGATCATCGAGTAGGGGGTTTGCTTTCCTCGGTTGGCGAAGGTGCCGTAGGCCGAGGCCATCTCGAGGGGGGTGGGCGATGCCGCCCCGAGCACGTTGGTCACGTCGACGATCAGGCCCGGCGTGTTGTCGGGGATACCGGCCCGGACTGCGGACTCCTTGGTCCGTGCCGGGCCGATCTCGGCGTTCATGTTGGCGTAAGGGGTGTTGACCGAGTCCTCGGTCGCCTTCAACATGCTGATGGTCCCGTAACTCTGGTTGAACTCGTTCTCGATGAGTTGCCCATCGATGCGTTGCGGCGAGTTGCCGTCGTAGTAGGAGTCGAGGCCCACGTTGTTCTCGAGGCCCGCCGCCAGCCCGAAGGCCTTGAACGTCGAACCGGCCTGACCACGGGCCTGACTGGCGTTGTTGAACTGGTTCTTCTGGTAGTCCGGCCCGCCGTACATCGCGACCACGGCCCCGGTGTTGGGAGTCACCGATGCGAGGCCGATCCGAAGACCCTCATCCTCCCCACCAGGAGAGTTGTTGGTGACCGCATCCACAGCTGCTGACTGAGCTGTGCGGTCGAAGGTGGTCTTGACGTTCAAGCCCTCGGTGTTCAGTTGATCCTCGGTGAACCCGTGGTTGAGCATGTCGCGCTGTGCGGCAGCGAACAGGTAGCCGTCGGTGCCTTGGTAGTAGTTCGCCGGCGGGGTGTAGTCCTTGACCTCCGGGAACTTCTGGGCCGCGCGCTCGGCCGGTGTGAGCCAACCCTTGGTGACCATGCCGTCGAGCACGTAGTTCCATCGATCCTGCAGACCCTGGGGATTCTTGGTCGGTGACAGCCCGTTGGGGGACTGCAACAGAGCGGCCAACATGGCGCCCTGGGCGACCGTCAAATCCTTCGCGGGAACCCCGAAGTACGCCTGCGAAGCCGCCTCGATTCCGTAGGCGCTGCGACCGTAGTAGACGGTGTTCATGTAGTTGGACAGGATCTCGTCCTTCGAGATCTGGGTCTCGATCTTCAGTGACAGCACGAGTTCCTTCGCCTTGCGGATGTAGCTGCGCTCTTGGGTGAGGAAGGCGTTCTTGGCGTACTGCTGGGTGATCGTCGAGGCGCCCTGGGTGTCGCCGCCCCGGACGTTGTTCCAGACCGCCCGGGCCAGCGCGGTGGGGGAGAACCCGCCGTGCTCGTAGAAGTCGCGGTCCTCGGCGGCCAACACTGCGTGCTGAACCGGCTGCGGGACGTCCGACAGTGGCACATTCGTGCGGTTCGCCTCACCCATGCGTCCGAGCACTGTCTGCCCGTCGTTCCAGTAGAACGTCGTCACCTGGGCCCGGGCCATGTCATTCGGCTGGGGCACCCTGACGAAGACGACCGCAGCAGCGAGCGCGCCGAAGGCCAGCACAACGAGGAGCACCGCGGTGGAGAGCAGCAACTTCCATGACGGCAACCAACGGCGGACACCAGTGCGGCCAGCCCTTGGGTAGTCGATGAATCGCTTGCTGCTTGCCATGGAACCAATCTCGTCTCAGAGGGGGGACAGGTGCATAACTGCGGACAACTCTGCGGCCGCGGGGCGTTCGGTGACCCCCGCACGAACCGTCCGCCCTACCAATTGTCCCCCGCGTTATCAGGGTAAGGCGACATTGGCCGCTGACAAGTGATCGCCCTCACTTATCCCGGCTACCCATGGTCAGATCCCCGAGGGGCTGCGGAGCCTCGGGGAGGTAACTCGGTGATCACTCCAGAAGGTCGGCCGGTGCCCGCCTCGGTGTCCGCGGATTCCCGTCACCGAGCATGTAGGTGTGCCGAAGGTGGTTCCACCGGCACCCCGTGCAGACCTCGACGACGTATACCTCCAGGAAGCCGAATTCCAGCGCCCACTCGAGCAGCTCCGGCTTCGTTCGCAGTCGGCCGGAGAACGGTCCCAATTCGTCGGAGAATACGTACCGAAGGAGCACCAACGAATCCATCCGGCACCAGGGGCAGGGGGCACCGGCCGGCTCACCATGGTGTTTGGCAGCGCGGATGAGGTCGGGGTGCGGATCGAGGTGTTCGCTGGAACCGGTCGCCGACAACACCAACGAGGCCAAGGCCCTGCGGCGGTGGATGCCGTGGTCCACCCAATGCCGTGGCACAGTCGGATCGGCCACGACCTCGGGCGCCCGCGGCGGCGGCGGGCGGCGGGCGACCGGGGTGGTCTGTGCCACCCGGGTGGCCCGCGGCGTGTTCGATCGGGGAACGGCCATTCCTCAAGGGTACGCGGGAACCGTGCGACACACCCGTGCTGCAGTCATGACCGGGGCGCGACCCACCCGCGTTCTAGAGTTCACAAAACCGCGTTTCCGAGGTATCGTTGGAACATATCGGGTCGATATATCGCTATTGAGTCGAATGTGCATCGAGCGGCGTTGGGTCGGCGACCGGCGAAGGAGGCAGTAGTGGGAAAGCGCAGCGGACTTCTCATGCTCGCCGTCCTCGGCCTGCTCCAGGAGAGCCCGATGCACGGCTACGAACTTCGCAAGCGCCTCAACTCGATCCTTGGAACCTTCCACGCGATCTCCTACGGTTCGCTCTACCCCGCACTGAAGGAGATGCTCGCCCGGGGGTGGATCGTTGAGGACGGCCCCGCCGATGCCGGCGCCCCAGCCCTTTCCGGCAAGCGAGCCCGCATCGTCTACAAACTGACCGCCGAAGGCAAGGAACAGCTGCAGTCCTGGCTTGACGAGTCCGGCCCGGAGGCCTGGGAGGACGAGCGGTTCGATGTCCACCTGGCGTTCTTCGGCCGCACGGACGCCGACGCCCGGTTGCGGATCCTGCAAGGACGGCGCAGCCGTCTGGAAGAACGCCGTGCCTCGCTGCGCGGCTCCATGGCGCGCACTCGGGAGCGCCTCGATGACTACACCCTCGCCCTGCAACAGCACGGCATCGAGGGAGTGGAAAGGGAAGTGCGGTGGCTCAACGAGCTCATCGCCAACGAACAGGGCGGCGAGGACAACCTCCCGACCTCCAAGGAAAGAAGGTAGAGATGGGTTCCCTCCGGGTGGCCATCGTCGGCGTGGGTAACTGCGCCGCCTCGTTGGTCCAGGGTGTCGAGTACTACTCCGACGCCGATCCGACCCAGCACGTCCCGGGTCTGATGCACGTCCAGTTCGGCGACTATCACGTCTCCGACGTGGAGTTTGTCGCGGCGTTCGACGTCGACGCCAAGAAGGTCGGCCAGGATCTCGCTCACGCCATCACGGCGAGTGAGAACAACACGATCAAGATCTGCGACGTGCCTCCGACAGGGGTCACGGTGCAGCGCGGCCACACCCTTGACGGTCTCGGTAAGTACTACCGGGAAACGATCATCGAGTCCGATGAGGAGCCAGTCGACATCGTCGCCGCCCTCAAGGAGTCCCGGGCAGACGTGTTGGTCTGCTACCTGCCGGTCGGATCCGAGCAGGCCGCCAAATACTACGCGCAGTGCGCCATCGACGCGAAGGTTGCGTTCGTCAACGCGCTGCCCGTGTTCATCGCCGGCACCCCCGAGTGGGCGCAGAAGTTCACCGACGCCGGTGTTCCCATCGTCGGCGACGACATCAAGTCGCAGGTCGGCGCCACCATCACCCACCGGGTACTCGCCAAGTTGTTCGAGGACCGCGGGGTAACGGTCGACCGCACCTACCAGCTGAACGTCGGCGGCAACATGGACTTCATGAACATGTTGGAGCGCGAGCGTCTGGAGTCCAAGAAGATCTCCAAGACGCAGTCGGTCACGTCGCAGTTGCGCGACGAGATCTCCTCGCGCAACGTCCATATCGGCCCCTCCGACTACGTCGCCTGGCTGGACGATCGCAAGTGGGCGTTCGTGCGGCTCGAGGGCCGTGCTTTCGGCGATGTGCCGTTGAGTCTGGAGTACAAGCTCGAGGTGTGGGACTCCCCCAACTCGGCCGGGATCATCATCGACGCCATCCGGGCGGCCAAGATCGCCAAGGACCGCGGAATCGGCGGCCCGATCCTGTCGGCCTCGTCGTACTTCATGAAGTCCCCGCCGGTGCAGTACTCGGATTCCGAGGCACGCGACTCGATCGAGGCCTTCATCCGTGGTGACATCGAGCGCTGATCCGTCAGCGACAACCTGAGCCCTTCCCTTTCTCGCGACGAGGACGGCCATCGCCTCACAGTGGTGGCCGTCCTCGTCGCGCGTGCTCCCCACCGCTCGCGCGCCTGGTGATCATGGCCCGATCCGGGCACTAGGTTGTCCACGTGGCCCGCGTCAGGTTGAACGGCGTCAAACTCCACGGCCTGCTGCACGAACGCCTCTTCACGCGGCTCCTGACGGTACGCGTCGTCGGCCAACTCAACGACGGCATCATCCAGTCGGCCCTGGGCGGCTACGCACTCTTCTCACCGGAACGTCAGTCCACCACCGTGGCGGTCGTCGGGGCGTTCGCACTTCTGCTACTCCCCTACTCCGTGATCGGACCCTTCATGGGTGTCTTCCTGGACAGGTGGCGCCGACGGCAGGTGTTGCTGTTCACGAACATCATCCGGGCGGCGTTGGTGGCGCTGCTCGCCTGGCAGGCCCTCTCCGGAGACCTGGGACCGGGCCTGATCCTCACAGTTCTTATCGTGCTGGCCCTCAATCGGCTGATACTCACCGCGTTGGCGGCGTCCCTGCCCAACACCGTTGACGAAGAGAGGCTGATCCCGGCGAACGCGGTCGCGCCGGTGGCGGGGACGACCGCGGCCGCTATCGGCGCCGCCGTCACTGTGTCGATAACTGCGAAGTTGGATGCCACGGCAACAGTCACGGCGGTCATCCTGTCGGTCGCTGCCGTCGGCCTGCTCATCACCGCGGCACTCTCGCTACGGCTGCCCGTGGCCGCTCTCGGTCCACCGCCGGATCACGAACGGGAGACCTTCCGCGTCGTGCTGGCGAACCTGGTGGCCGGTGCCAGGCAACTCCTTCGGGCCCGACCCGCGGCCCGCTCCGTCGCCGGCGTGATGCTTCACCGGGCGGCCTATGGGGTTGCCCTGTTGATCGTGATCGTCTTCTCCCGCTCGGTGCTGAGTCCCGGCTCGGCGTCCGGTGCACTCGGTGTCTTCGCGCTCGCAATCGGCGGCGCCGGGATAGGCGCGCTCGTCGGGGCCGTGCTCACACCCCCGGTGGTGGCCAGGATAGGCGAGCGTCGCTGGTGCGTGGTGGTGATGGCGGTTGCGACCGTGACCATTCCACTCGGGCTGCTGACCGTCAGCGTCGCCGGGGCGGTCGCCGGCGGCTTCTTCCTCGGTCTCGCGGGGCAGGCGGCCAAAGTCTGCACCGACACGACCATCGCGCGGGAGATCCCCGACTCCGGTCGCGGCCGGGTGTTCTCGCTGTTCGATGTGGCCATCAATGTCGCACTCCTGCTGGGCATAGCCTTCGCCGGCTTCGCGGTTCCGGCGGACGGCATCTCGGTGGTGCTCGACCTCATCTGCGGAGCCCTGCTGGCAGGGGCTACCTGGTTCTTCCTCAGATCCGGCCCTCGCGAGTCAGCCACAGCGGGTAGCGTCTGACCCACGTACCGAAGAGCGCCCTCGGGCGGAGGTTGGGAGCACACGTGTCGACAGTCAGCACGCCCGAGGCCAGCGCCAACACCTCCGGCGGGAAGTCCGACGGGCCGCCGAAGCGCAGCAAGTCCGGCCGTGGCCGCGGTGTTGTGGCGTGGGTACTGCTCGTCATCGCAGCGATCCTGCTGCCGCTGGGGGTCGTCGGTTTCTGGGGTCAGCGATCACTGACCGATACCGAACGGTATGTGGCCACAGTGGCCCCGCTATCGCAAGATCAGGCGATCCGCGAGCAGATCGCTACCGCGGCGACGGATGCCCTGCAGAAGCAGGTGGATTCCAACCAGACCATCGACAACCTGCTGTCCTCCTTGCCCGAACAGGCCCAGAAGCTTCTCAAGGCCCCGATCGAGGGTGCTCTCAACAGCCTCATCAGCCAGGTCGTGCACAAGCTGATCAACTCCGAGCAGTTCGACAACCTATGGATCGCCGCGAACAAGAACCTTCAGCAACAATTGATCTCAGCCCTGCAGGGGGACCAGAGCGGGGCGGTGAAGATCCAGAACGACGAGGTGGTCCTCGACATCGGCACCGTCATCGAGAAGGCGAAGGAGGAGTTGGTGGCGAAGGGCGTCACCGCATTGGCCGACAAGCAGGTCCCGGCTGCGGCTGACCGGCAGATCGTTCTGCTGAAGTCCGAACAGGTCAAGCAGGCCCGCCTGATCTACGCGTTCTCGGTACCGATCGCCCGGTGGCTGCTACCCCTGGCTATCGTCCTCTTCCTCGCCTCGGTGCTGGTTAGCACCCGCCGGGCACGGATGGTACTGGCCTCCGGAGTCGCCATCGCCGTCGGCATGACGGCCCTGTCCATCGGATTGACGGTGGCCCGCGAGCAGGTTTCCAACTCCTTTTCCAGCACCCCCTACGAGGCCGTGGTCAACACCTTCTTCGTGACCCTCACGAGGTACCTGTCCACGGCGGTGAGCGCGGCGATCACGATAGGCGTCATCGTCGCCGTGCTGGGCTGGTTCGGCGGTCGTTCCCAACCGGCAACCGGCCTGCGGGGGTTGATCGGCGGCGGCCTACGCCAAGCAGGGGCGCGCGTCGACGGCACAGCGCTCGCAGGCGTCGGCAAGGCCTTCCGAGATCACCCGACCGCTGTCAAGATCGTGATCGGGGTGCTGGCCACCGCCGTGCTGCTCGTCGTCGCCGAGCCGATCACGGTTGCTTCGGTGCTGTGGGTGACCGTGATTGCATTGGCTCTGGCCGCGCTCGCCGAATTCCTGAGCGGCATCGGTTCCCCCACCCCTCCTGAAGACCCCGGCGAGGACTCGGATCGCATGCCTACCGCTGTGATTCCCACCAGTTGAGCAACTCCCGCTCGGCCTTGTCCTGACCGAGCAGGCCACTGTCGAGCCGCAGGTCCATCAAGAATCGGTAGGCGCGTCCGACATCGGGACCCGGCTCGATCCCGAGTACCGACATGATCTGCTCCCCATCGAGTTCCGGACGCAGCGAAGCCAGCTCCTCTTCCTGTTCCAGCCGCTCAATGCGGCGCTCCAGATTGTCGTAGGACCGTTGCAGTGCCTCGGCCTTCCGACGGTTGCGGGTCGTGCAGTCGGCCCTCGTCAGCTTGTGCAACCGGGGAAGCAGGGGTCCGGCGTCGCGCACGTAGCGACGAACAGCGGAGTCGGTCCATTCGCCGCCGCCGTAGCCGTGGAAGCGAAGGTGAAGTTCCACCAGCCCCGCGACCGCGTCGATGTCGTCGTTGGAGAATCTCAACGCCCGCATTCGCTTGCGCGTCATCTTCGCTCCGACGACCTCGTGGTGGTGGAAGGAAACGCCACCGCCGGAGGTGAAGCGGCGCGTCCGCGGCTTCCCGATGTCGTGCATCAGGGCCGCGAAGCGCAAAGTGAAGTCCGGACCGGTGGCAGGTGCATGGGTCGTTTCCAACGCGATCGACTGCTCCATCCCCCGCAGCGTGTGCTCGTACACGTCCTTGTGATGGTGATGCTCGTCGATCTCCAACGACAACGCAGGAAGTTCCGGCAGCACTATCTCAGCCAACCCGGTGTCAACCAGTACCCGCAGTCCGGCGACCGGATCCTCGCCCATCACCAGTTTCACCAGCTCGTCCCGCATCCGCTCCTCCGAGACGATCTGTAGGCGTGGCGCCATCTCCGTCATGGCCGTGAGGACCTCGGGCGCGATCGTCATTCCCAGTTGGGACACGAACCGCGCGGCGCGCAGCATCCGCAACGGATCATCGCCGAACGACCGCTCCGGGGTACCCGGTGTGCGCAACACCCCGGCCACCAGGTCGGCCATGCCGCCGAAGGGGTCGACCAGCGCACCGGTCGTCAGGGAGAGAGCCATGCAGTTCACGGTGAAGTCGCGACGGACCAGGTCCTCGGTGAGGTCGTCCCCGAACGCGACGACGGGCTTGCGTGACTCCGGATCGTACGAATCGGCACGGTACGTGGTGACCTCGAGTTGCCACTCACCGAGCTGTAGACCCACAGTGCCGAACCTGATACCTGTTTCCCACAGGGAATCCGCGAACGGGGCCACGAGGTGCCGAATCCGATCCGGCCTGGCATCCGTGGTCAGGTCGAGATCGTTGCTGACCCGACCGAGCGCCGCATCCCGAACACAGCCACCGACGAGGGCCAGCTCGTGGCCGTCCTCGGCGAAAGCGGCGATCAGGTCAGCCAGCGGGGCCACTGCGGGTAGCAGCGTCGGCCTGATCCGGGCTGTGGCCTCGATCACCGAGTCGGAAGGTGTCACCGCCCCAGCGTAGCGACGCACCGCTGACGCCAATCAGAGGCGGACGGGGGCGGCAACGCAGTTACACTCAACGTCATGTCTTCCTCGCGATCGGCGCGCCCATCGTCGACCCCGGTCGAGGAAACCAGCGCCGGCGGACTCCTCATCGACTTCGACAAGGACCCCATCTCTGCGGTCATCATCGGCCGTTACGACCGCCGTGGTCGGATGGTCTGGTCGCTCCCCAAGGGTCACATCGAGGCGGGGGAGACCCGCGAGCAGACGGCGGCCCGGGAAATCGCCGAAGAGACCGGGATAACGGGTCGGGTGCTCGGCGAACTCGGCACCATCGATTTCACCTTCGTCGCCGAGGGCAGGCGGATCCACAAGACGGTTCACCACTTCATCCTCGAACGCACCGGCGGTGCCGTCAGCACTGAGGACGTCGAGGTGGCAGACGTCGCATGGGTCGCCGTCTCCGATGTCCAGGCCAGGCTTACCTACGCCGACGAGCGCCGACTTATGGACAAGGTCCCCGCGCTCCTCGCGGCCCTGCGGTGAGACGCGCCAGCCGCGTGCTGGTCGCCGTGCTGGCGGCGGCCGCGGCGGTCACCGGCGCGTCGGGTGCCCTCAATGCTGCGCCGACCGCGGCAGCGGCTCCCGCCGACGCGGTAGCCGCTGCCCCTCCCCCTGCCGTTGAGTCCCCCGGTACATCGCCCGCCGCCGTGGAACTGTCCCAGTTAACCCCAGTGGTGCCAAAGGTGGGAGACACCCTGACGATCAGTGGCAAGACCACGAACCGCAGCCAGAGCACCCTGCGCAATCTGTCCCTCGTCTTGCGTTTCAGTACCGTCCCGATCGACGACCGCGCCCAGCTGTCGCAGATCGCCAACGGCTCCGGGGAGCGCGACGGGCAGCCTGTACGCAGTTCGGTCCCGGCGGATCTCGCGCCCGGCGCTTCGATTCCTTTCAGATTTGCCATTCCGCTTGCGAATCTCGACCTAGGCGGCCAGGGCGTCTACTCCTTCGCTGTCGAGGCCGTCGACGATGGGGGCACCGCCGGGATCGCGCGAACATTCCTGCCCTGGTTCCCGGACCCGAAGGCCATCACGCCGATCTCGCTGGTATGGCTATGGCCGGTGGCATCCCCTGGGGCCCGGGACGCAGCCAATGTGCTGATCGGCGGTGGTGCCGTCTCCCAGTTCCAACGTGGCGGACGGCTAGCCACGATAGAGGCGGCCGGCGCCACCCGGGCCACCGGCGTGAGTTGGCTCATCGATCCCCAGACCGTGCAGCAGGCCGACGTGCTCTCGGAGTCGCATGTGGTGCTCGAAGGTGGCCGGGAGGTGGCCGGCACCGGCAGCGCCGCGGCCCGGGAGTGGATCGCGGGTCTGCGCAAGGCGACGGCGGTGGCCGACGTTTCGGCGCTGCCGTACTCCTTTCCCGACGTGGTTGGTGACGTCCGAGGAGGCCTCGGCGGCGATTTGGTGCTGGCAACAACCAGCGCCCCGACCCTGCTGACGGACCAACTGCAACGGCCCGTCCGGGGCGGGGTTGTCTGGCCCAATGAACAACGCCTGGATCAGCCGACCTTGAACGCGCTGAAGGCTGCGGGCGCGACCACGGTGGTCCTGGACGCAGCCGCCCTTGGGACGTCTCAGGATTCCACCAGCAACCCCTTCTCGCAGGTCAGGGCCGACTCGGGACTCGTCACGGCGGTGAGCCCCGACCCCGGACTCGGTGCGCTGCTGGACATACCTGCCACTAACCCGGTGTTGGCGCGCCAGCGCTTCCTGGCAGAGACCGCCATGATCGCGTCAGCGGATCCGACCCTGGGCCCGACCGTTGTGGCCGCCCCACCCATGTTCTGGAGCCCGGGACCTGAACTCACCGACACCCTCAACGCATCTGCGACCGCACCTTGGTCCAAACTGACCAGTCTCGGTGAGGCCCTCTCGTCCGCCGGCAGTTTGAGCGAACGCCCGCTGGCCGACGTGGACATCGCCACCCTCAGCCCCGAGCATCTCGCCGCGGTGCGCCAGGACGTCGCGACCCTGGCTTCGATCTCGGCGATCATGAATGCACCCGGGGCCGAGCTGCAGACCTATCGCGAAGCCCTGTTGAGGTGCGAGTCCGCAGCCTGGATCCTGTCGGCCGACATCGGGAGGGAGTTACTCGCCCGCACCACAGTTCAGGTCACCCAAGAACGCGACAGAGTCCATATCACCTCAGCGGGCACGATCTCCTTTCCCGGCTCCAAGGGGCGCGTACCGATCACGGTCGCCAACGACACGGAAGTCCCGGTCACGGTAGGACTCGCATTGACCGCTACGCCGGCCTACCGAATCGAGGTCGCGCCGATCCGTGACATCAGGATTCCGCCGCGGGGCAAGGTGAGCCTGGAGGTTCCCGTGACCTTGGTCGGCTCCGGCAGTCTCGCCGTTTCAGGCCAACTGCTGACCCCGGACGGCCAGCCGTACGGTCCACCCGAGCAGGTGGACCTTCGCACCACCGCCTACTCCCGGGCAGCGGCTTGGGTCGTGGGATCTGCTTTCCTGTTGCTGTGCATCTTCCTCGCGGTGTCATTCGTGCGCCGACGCCGCGAGAAGCGGGCCGGCCGATGATGTCCGCAGCGATCCTGTCATGACCGAGCGTCGGGAAGAACCGGACGAGATATTCGGCGATCCACCGGAGGATGGGTCCGCCGAAGCGACAGAGCGCCCAGAGGACAGCAACGGCATGCTGCGCAACAGCGCGGTCATGGCAGCCGGCACGGTGGCTTCTCGGATCACCGGGGTAGGCCGCGACATCGCCATGGTGGCGGCGATCGGATTCGGCACCCTCAGCGACGCCTACTCACTCGGCAACTCGCTTCCCAACATCATCTACATCTTGATCGTCGGGGGTGCCCTGAACGCGGTCTTCGTACCGCAGTTGGTGCGGCACATCAAGAACGATGCCGACAGGGGCGACGGCTACGCCGACCGGCTGCTGACGCTCGCAGGCATGATCCTGCTACTGCTGTCCGTGGCATCGGTGCTGGCCGCACCCCTCATCGTCTCGCTCTACGCCCCGGACAACTACAGTCCGCGCGACGTCGAGGTGGCAGTTGCGTTTGCCCGTTTCTGTCTGCCGCAGATCTTCTTCTACGGCGCCTACACGATGCTCAGTCAGGTACTGAACTCGCGCGGCCACTTCGCGATGCCCATGTTCGCCCCGATCGTCAACAACCTGCTCGTCATCGGGATGGCCGTCGGCTTCCTCTTCGTAGCCGGGGACGCCGTCACCATCGACAACGTCACCAGTGCCCAGTTGGTGTGGCTCGGGGTGGGCACCACGCTCGGCGTCGTATTGCAGGCGATCGTGCTGTTCCCGGTGCTCAAGCGCGTGGGGTACCGCTACCGGCCGGCCTTCGACTACCGCGGTTACGGCCTGGTGAAGACCGCCACCCTGGCCGGGTGGACCGTCGCGCTGGTATTGGTCAACCAACTGGCGTTCATCATCATCACCCGACTGGCCACCTCGGCCAACGTCACGGCGAGCGCCGCCGGTGTGGTGGAGCAGGGCCTCACCACGTACCAGAAGGCCTATCTGGTCTTCATCCTTCCGCATTCCGTGATCACGGTGTCCATCGTCACAGCGCTGCTGCCGCGTCTCAGCAGCTCAGCCACCGAGGGTCGATTGGGCGATGTCGCCACGGGCGTCAGCAGCGGTGCCCGGCTCATCGCGGCGCTGATCGTCCCGTGTGCCGCGATGCTGGTGGCATTCGGCAGCACGATCACCACCGTGCTCTTCAGCTTCGGTGCCGGCAGCGGTGCCGCTGCCACCTACACCGGGATCGTCGTTGCCGGATTCGCCCTCGGCCTGCTGCCGTTCTCCATCTTCTACATCCTGCTCCGGGGCTGGTACTCGGTCGAGGACACCGTCCGACCGTTCCTGGTCACCGTGATCTTCAACGTGGTCATGCTGACGATCACCATTCCGCTGTATGCAGCGGTCCCGGCCGGGCTCAAAGTTCTTAGTCTCGCCGTCAGTTACGCCCTGGCCTACTGGATCACCATGGCCATCGCCTGGGTCTGGCTATCGCGGAAGTTGGGCGGACTCAACACTCGAGGGACCGTCGGAGTTGTGCTTCGGATCCTGATCGCAGGTGCCATCGCGGGTGCGGTGGGGTTCGGTGCCGGATATCTGGTCCGGTTGGCCTTCTCCGCCGTCACCGGCTCCGACAGCGGAGCCAGTCTGGTGGGTCATCAGGTCGAAGCCCTCGCCACCCTGCTGGTCGGGGGCGTCGTGCTGGTGCCGGTGTACCTGGTGATGTGCCGCCTGCTTCGGGTTGCGGAGTTGGACGAGGTAGTGGCCTTGGTCAAGGGCAGGATCCCTGGCCTTCGTCGATAAGGCTCCATGGGGGATTACCCTTGTGACATGCGTTCGGCGAATCAGGGCTCCGGGACGGAGCCCGAGGAGGGCTCATTGCCCGACCACGGGCCCGGCACCCGAGTCGGCGACCGCTACCGGTTGGACGACGAAATCCGCATCGGCTCACCCAACGAGATCTGGCGCGGAACCGACTTGCGTCTACAGCGCCCCGTGAGCATCCGGCTGGTGCCGGCCGACTCACCTCGCGCCGCTGCAGTGAAGGCCGCCGCACTGCGCGCCGCCGCCATCAACAGCAAGTACCTGATTCCAGTACTCGACCTCGTCGAGGACGAGGGAATGCTCGCGGTGGTCAGCGACTGGACCGACTGGCCCACCCTCGGCTACCTCGCGCACGATCCGATGCACCCCAAGCGAGCGGTCGATGTCGCGATCGCCATTGGAATGGCCCTGAAGGTCTTGTCCGAGCACGGGAGTTTCCACGGACGCCTGCATCCCAATTCGGTCCATATCGACAGTCACGGACAGGTGAGACTTCGAGGACACCAGGTCGATGCAGCCCTGCACGGACTTCCCCTCGACACCGAAGATGGCCAGCGAGCCGACGCGCGCAGCCAACTCGCCATGCTCTACTTGGCCCTGACCGGATATTGGCCCGATGGGCGGATCAACGGCAGGGAACTGCACTATCGCGGGGACGATGTTCCGCCGCCGGAACGAGTCGTGGCAGACGTGCCTGATCCCCTGAACAGACTCCTCGAGCGCGGCTTCCCAGCGGTGGCCGACGACGGCATGGGGGTTCGCGAGATCAACGCGGCACTGGCCGTGGCCCGAGATGGTCTGGACAAACCCAAAACTGCCAACGGCCGTGGCCGATCGAGGAAGGCGCGCATCGCAGTTCGATCTGCGGTAGCGGCGCTGGTGGCCCTGATGGTCGGAGCCTTGGTGACTGCCGGAATTACGCAGGCGAACGATCAGGAACGCAGCCGTGCGAACCAGACGTCGGTGAAGACCGACGACGGAGTCGTGCTCACGACCCGTGATCCTCGGGTAGGCGATACCGAAGACGCGATCCCCATCGAGGGCATGACGACCCTCGATCCCTACGGAGACGGTTCCGAGTACCCGCAGATGTTGTGGGCAATAACCGATTCCGATCCGGGCACCTCCTGGCTGTCGAAGCCGTACTTCACCGCTGATGTCGGCGGTAAGCCCGGGGTGGGAGTGGTGTTCGATCTTGGCCAACCACGTGAGGTGTCCGCAATCAACCTGGAACTCGTGGGCACCTCAACCGACCTGACGGTGATGTCCGGCGACGAGGCCTACGGTCAGCTCAGCTCCTTCTCGGAGGTCACATCGGTACGGGGGGCAGGACAGTCGGTCTTCATCCGCTTCCCGCGTCCCGTGACCACCAGTGCGCTCTTGGTGTGGTTCACGAAACTCTCCCAGGTATCCGCCAACTCCTATGAGGACTCCTCCTACCGGGCGGGGATCCGAGGCGCCACCGTCTACGGACCCCGCGGAACCACAGGCCCGTGACCTCAGCCTCGATGGGCCCTTCGGATACACCGCCAGAGACGAATGACCGGGAACTGCTCGCAGCCCATGTGGCCGGCGACCCCCATGCTTTCGAGACCCTCTTCAGCCGGCACCGGGATCGGCTGTGGGCGGTCGCGCTACGCACCACGAGCGACCCGGAAGAGGCCTCGGACGGGCTGCAGGATGCGATGATTTCGGCGTTCCGCAATGCCGGCTCCTACCGCGGAGAAGCCGCGGTGACGACCTGGCTTCACCGGGTCGTCGTGAATGCCTGCCTTGACCGGCTACGCCGCAAGAGGTCCCGTCCCACGGTTCCGCTTCCAGGCACTGATGCGGAGACGGGCCGCGACAACCTACCCGATCCGCGTGACGACATCGGCTCCTTGGAGTTGGGGTTGGAGATCGAGAAGGCTCTGGCGACCCTGCCTGAGGAGCAGCGGGCCGCCATCGTGCTGGTGGACGTCGAGGGCTACCGCGTGGACGAAGCCGCAGAGATGCTTGGCTGCCCGTCCGGCACGATCAAGAGCCGATGCGCACGCGGTCGGGCCAAGTTGGCTGCGCAATTGGCCAACCTGAGGAGCGATCCTCCCGATCATGGCGGGAACCATGCCCGCGGAGCGCCCGTCCTACCGCAATCGAGGGCAC
>CAYMPK010000004.1:23802-31496 GCA_964392145.1 uncultured Actinomycetes bacterium
CGATCCGGGAGCACCTAGCCGCCGAACTGGCGAAGCACGACAAGGAAGCCGCCGACGACGAGTGGTTGACCCAGGCGCTGGCCTCCCTTCCCACGCCCCCGATACCCCCCGAGGTGGCGGCGAGAGTCTCGGCCGCGATCCGCGTCGAGTCAGAGGCCCGGGTGGCCGATGTCATACCGCTGCAGCCGGCCACACGTCAGGCAGCGTCGGATTCGCCCGTGCCCAGCACCCACCGGAGGGATCCACGCCGTTGGCTGCTGGCAGCCGGGGCGATCGCGGCCGCCGGCCTGGTGGCAGTCTTCGTGGTCAGCCAGAACACCCCCGACGCCTCGGTTCCAGCGGCCCAACCGCCCGCCACGGCCTCCCCTGAGATCGGCGACGGCAGCGCCCGGGCGACAACCGGGGGCCAGCCAGACTCGGCTGACACCGGCCCCGTGACCTTCGTGCAGCCCGTCTCGAGTGGCACCGCCTATACAGCGGCATCCCTGCAACCTGTGATGGCCGACCGTATGCACCAGCTTCCGACCACACCGGCACCTGCACAGATGCGCGCGGCCACCTTCGCTCAGGACGCGGCCGGTATCCAGTCCTGTCTGGACGGGGTGGGGGCCAAGCCACTGGAATTGCGCATGATCGATCTCGCACGTTACGAGGACCTTCCCTCGGCTGTGATGGCGTTCCGCGGGAACGATCAGGATCCCACTACCGATGTGATCGTGGTTGGCATGCTCTGTACTCGGGACCATCCCCAGATTCGAATGCGCGCCGAGATCAACACCCCTGACTGAGGCGCCACCCGACACGGCGGGGGATGGAATACCTCACCCCCATAGAATCGTTCGAGTAAGGAACGAGCATCCCCTCAACTCCGGAGCCCCCATGCCCACGCCCGTGCGCGAACTCATCATCATCGGATCCGGTCCGGCCGGGTACACGGCCGCCATCTATGCCGCCCGGGCGCAACTCGCGCCCCTGGTCTTCGAGGGCGCGGTGACCGCGGGCGGCGCGCTGATGAACACCACTGAGGTTGAGAACTTCCCAGGATTCCCCGAGGGGATCCAAGGCCCTGAACTGATGGAGCACATGCGTGCCCAGGCCGTCCGCTTCGATGCCGAGATCGTTACGGACGACATCACCAGCGTGAACCTGGCGAACGAGATCAAGGTCGTGACCGATAGCGAGGGAAACGAACACCGGTCAAAGGCGGTGATCCTCGCCACTGGGTCCGGTTACCGCGAGATCGGCCTCCCCGCCGAGAAGCGTCTGTCCGGGCACGGGGTCTCCTGGTGCGCCACCTGCGACGGCTTCTTCTTCCGCGGCAAGAACATCGCTGTCGTCGGTGGCGGTGACTCCGCCATGGAGGAAGCGGACTTCCTCACGAGGTTTGCGGACAAGGTCACCATCATCCACCGTCGCGATGAGTTCCGGGCGAGCAAGATCATGGCCGACCGCGTGCTCGCCAACCCGAAGATCGAGGTCCGGTGGAATTCCACCGTCAAGGATCTGCTGGGCGAGACGGCACTCGAGGGCATAGTCGTGTGCAACCGGATAACCGGTGAAGAGGCCGTGTTGGACGCCTCAGGGATGTTCGTCGCGATCGGCCACGACCCCCGATCAGAGCTTTTCAAAGGGCAGGTCGATCTCGATGACGAGGGCTACGTGCTCGTGCAGCAGGGCAGCACGGCGACCAACCTGCCCGGCGTCTTCGCGGCCGGCGACCTGGTGGACCACAAGTACCGACAGGCCATCACTGCTGCCGGCTCCGGCTGCGCGGCCGCATTGGATGCCGAGCACTGGCTCGCCGCTCTGTAGCCCGGCACCCAGACAATGCCTGCGCGCCGCCGAGGGCAACCAGCACCGCCGACCAACTAGGCTTCGTCGTAACTGAGGGCCGGACAAGGAGAACACGAATGGGCAACGCAACGAAGACCGTGACCGACGCCGATTTCGACGCCGCCGTACTGAAGAGCCAGACTCCCGTGCTCGTTGATTTCTGGGCCGAGTGGTGCGGACCGTGCAAGATGGTCGCCCCAGTGCTCGAGGAGATCGCGGCCGCGCACCCGGAACTCGTGATCGCGAAACTCAACGTGGATGAGAATCCGGCTACGGCAGCTGCGTACGGCGTGACATCGATTCCGACGATGAACGTCTACTCGGGCGGGGAGGTCGTCAAGCAGATCATCGGGGCCAAGCCCAAGGCGGCACTACTCAAGGAGCTCAGCCCGTTCATCGGCTGAGAAGCCGGTTCCTGCATGAAGTTGTTGCTGCAAAAGGGCGACACCGGTCCGGTGGTCGCCGAGGTTCGCGCCCGTCTGTCGAGACTCGGATACCTTCCCGAGTTCGATGCGGGCATCGAACTGGACGACGTGACCGACCGCGCGATCCGGGCATTCCAACAGGATCGCGGGATCGACGTCGATGGGACGATCGGCCCGATCACCTTCCGGCACCTTGAGGAAGCGCGCTGGCGCTTAGGCGACCGCGTGCTGTGGTACTCAGCGGCGCACCCGCTGTCCGGTGACGACATCGAGGATCTGCAGCGCCAGCTGACCGACCTCGGATTCGCCCTCGGGCGGGTGGATGGGATTTTCGGTCCATCAACCGACGCCGCACTACGCGAGTTCCAGCGAAATGTCGGCATGACAGCAGACGGCACCTGCGGCCGCAACACCGTGGTGGCCCTCAACCGGCTTGCGCGGGCCGTGAAGGGCGGCGCACCGGAACGCCTCTGGGACGAGCACGCCCACGCCACCAACAGAACGGGCGTGACCGACAAGTTGATCGTTCTGGACCCGGGACATGGGGGCGTGGACCGCGGGTTGGAGGGCCACGGACTGGCCGAGGCTCTCATCGCCGATGACCTCGCCCAACGGGTCGAAGGAAGACTCGCCGCCATCGGGACCCAGGTGGTCCTGACCCGACCCGCCAGCAGATTCCTCACGGACGACATGAGCGAACGACGGCGCGCGGCGATCGCCAACGAGGTAGGAGCGGATCTGGTCATCTCCCTGCACACCGACGCCGAGAGCGGCGGCCGCGGACAGGGCTCGGCCACCTACTACTACGGCAACCCACGGGACTTCTCAGTGTTGGGGCGGCGCTTCGCTGAGACCGTTCAATCGGAGATCATCGCGCGGACCGACCTGGTGGATTGCCGCACGCAGGCCAAGACCTGGGACCTGCTCAGACTGACGAGAATGCCCGCGGTGCGCGTCGAAGTCGGCTACCTGACCCACTCCGGCGATGCAGCACGCCTCACACAGCCCCGATTCCGGGACACGCTGGCCGAGGCGATCGCGTCGGCAGCCGTTTCGTTCTTCTCGCCTATTGTCCGCCAGGACCCCGCCGAGGGATCACCAGGGAGATCAGGAAACCCAGGGTGACACCAACAGCAATGAGACCCAGGACCTTGAGGACAACCCGCATGTGCAACCCCTTCCATCCTTGTAGGGCATCCTAGTTGCATGCGCACGATTTCGAGAAGGGCAGATCGGTGACCGGAGGCTCACGACTCGATCCATGGATCGACTCCTACGCCCAGCGGGCGGCCAGCATGACGGCGTCCGAGATCCGGGCCCTATTCGCCGTGGCCTCACGGCCGGAGGTCGTGTCCCTTGCCGGCGGGATGCCCTTCGTCACCGCGCTGCCGTTGGACTCGCTGGCAGAGACGGCCGCCGCGATGATCAGGGATCGTGGCGCAGTAGCCCTGCAGTACGGCTCAGGGCAGGGCGACGTTCGACTGCGGGAGCAGATCTGCGGCGTGATGTCGCTGAGCGGAATCACCGCGCACCCGGACGACATCGTGGTCACGACCGGCAGCCAGATGGCACTCGATCTGGTCGTGCGGGTCTTCTGTGACCCCGGGGACGTCGTCCTGGTGGAGTCGCCCTCATACGTGGGGGCACTCGGGGTGTTCCGCGCCTACGAGTGCGATGTGGTTCATGTGCCCATGGACGAGCAGGGTCTGGAGCCCACGGCACTCACCGAGACCATCGAGCGACTGCGCGGGGATGGCAAACGGATCAAGCTGATCTACTCGATCCCCACCTACCACAATCCGGCTGGACTCACCCAAGGTCAGCAGCGCCGGCGCGATATTCTCCGGATCGCCCAACAGGCGGGGATTCTGCTGCTGGAAGACGATCCGTACTGCCTGCTGGGATTCGACGGCGTGGTTCCAAGGGCCATCAGGGCCGACGACTCCGAGGGCGTCGTGTACCTGGGATCGTTCTCCAAGACGATCGCTGCCGGGTTGCGGGTCGGCTGGGCCCTCGCACCCCACGGCGTCCGGGAGAAACTCGTTCTCGCCGCCGAGGCGGCCGTGCTGTGCCCCTCCAACTTCGCCCAACTCACCGTGTCGGAGTATCTCGAGACCCAGCCATGGTTGGACCAGGTCAAAGTCTTCCGCGAGGTGTATCACGAGCGCCGAGATGCGTTGCTCACGGCGATGGGCCAGCAGTTCCCCGCCGGCACGACGTGGACAGTTCCCGAGGGCGGTTTCTACTCGTGGGTCACCCTGCCCAACGGCCTGGACGCGACAGCCATGCTTCCCCGAGCCGTTGCAGCACTCGTGGCCTACGTACCAGGTACCGGCTTCTTCGTCGATGGACAAGGTCGTCAGTCGTTGCGCCTGTCGTACTGCTATCCGGAACCCGAACGGATCGTCGAAGGCGTCCGACGTCTTGCTGGCGTGATCGAGAGCGAGCTGGAACTCGTCGAGACATTCGGATCGGCTGCAAGTCTCGGTATCCATCCGCCGCCCGGGCCTGGCACGCCCACCCCGGACCTGGCCTGAAGGGCGCCTCCATATGACTTCGGTATCAATCCTGGCCGGTGGGCTGTGTCCCGAGCGGGATGTGTCCATTCGTTCAGGTCGACGCGTCGCTGACGCCCTGAGATCCCTGGGCTACGACGTGCTCGTGCAGGACACGGATGCGGCTCTACTTCCAGCATGGGACATCGATCCGCCCGACGCGGTCATCCCGCTGCTTCACGGTGCCGTCGGCGAGGACGGCAGTCTTCGTGACGTGTTGGACACGCTCCGGCTCCCCTACGTCGGGGCGGGGCCGGCGGCCTGCCGGGTGGCCTTCGACAAGCCGATCGCGAAGGCGGCTTTGCGTGACGCAGGAGCTTCCACTGCCGACTGGATCGCGCTACCGCACAGCTCGTTCCGCGAACTGGGTGCGCCGCGCCTGATGGCCGCTGCAGTGGCCAGACTCGGCCTACCATTGGTGGTGAAACCAGCCCGGGGTGGCTCGGCACTAGGTCTCGCCGTGGTCCGCACCGAGGAGGAATTGCCGCCCGCCATGATCGCGGCTTTCTCCTACTGCGACACCGTCATGCTGGAGTCCCATGTCGCGGGAACGGAGGTGGCTGTCTCGGTGGTCGACTCCCCCGACGGCCCGATCGCTCTCCCGGCTGTGGAGATCCTGAGCGACTCAGGGCTGTATGACTACCAGGCCCGTTACACCGCCGGGATGACGGAGTTCTTCACCCCGGCCAGGCTTGATGACGCCGCGTCGCAGGCGGCCGCGGACCTGGCGTTGACCGCTCACGCAACGTTCGGAATCAGAGACCTGTCCCGCACCGACCTCATCGTGATGGCGGACGGAAGTCCTGTGTTCCTCGAGACCAACGTGGCACCTGGGATGACCGAGACCTCCCTGCTGCCCCAGAGCGTCGCAGCTGCCGGTCGGGACCTCGGCAGCGTGATGGGAGAACTCGTGCAACGGGCGATCGCCAGGGCCTGACCCGGCCGATACCGCCTGAAGCTCGACGCCTCGCGAACCTCGATGAGGAACGGGGCGCAACCGAGGTGCAGGAGGCGCTGGGTCAGAGGTTCAGCGCCAGGTCTCCGGATCTCGTAGGGCCGCCATGATGCGCTGGAGATCTTCCGGGGAGGCGAAATCGATGGATACCCTTCCCCTACCGGTGCTGCCGGTGATCTTCACGCGAGTCTCAAGGCGGTCGCCAAGGTCATCGGCGAGCTCGGAATGGCTACTCGGGCGCGGTGTTCGTCTCTTGCGCTTTCCCGCCGCCGGTACCTCCCCCATCGCGATGATCTCTTCGACTGCACGAACACTCAGGCCTTCAGCCACGATCCTGCCGGCCAGCTCCTCCATCGTCTGCTCATCATCCAGCGACACCAGTGCGCGGGCATGTCCGGCTGACAGCACCCCTGCCGCGACTCTGCGCTGCACGGATGGTGGCAACCGCAGCAACCGAAGCGCGTTGGACACTGCGGGACGCGAGCGCCCCAGCCGGTTCGCGAGTTCATCCTGCGTGCAGCCGAAGTCACTGAGCAACTGCTGATAAGCAGCCGCCTCCTCGAGCGGATTGAGTTGCACCCTGTGGAGGTTCTCGAGCAGGGCATCGCGCAGCAGATCCTGATCGGGAGTCAACCGCACCAACGCGGGCACCGTGGACAGACCCGCCAACTGAGCAGCGCGCCAACGCCGCTCACCGGCAACGATCTCGTAGCTGCCCGCCTCGTCTCCGGGTCTCACCACGATCGGCTGCAGGAATCCGATCTCCTTGATCGAATGCGCCAACTCATCCAAGCCATCGGGGTCGAAGACCTCCCGAGGCTGATGACGGTTTGCAGAGAGTCGGGTCGTGGCGATCTCTACCAGCGAGAGGCCGGGGACCTCGCTGAGTTGCTCATCCCCAGAGACCGGTGATCCACCGGAGATCTCGCGCTGCGCCGCAGCGTCGGTCGGGTCCGTGCTGGCGGGCTCAGGGGCAGACGTCGGGATGAGGGCACCGAGGCCCTTGCCGAGGCCACGCTGGATCGTCGGCATGCCTCAGACCGCCGCAGGTGGGGCGACGTGATCCCCGGACGGCCTGCCGCGTCGCCAGAACTCCTCGGCGACCTGCCGATAGGCTTCCGCGCCGCGGGAATCGCTGTCGTACGTGAGTACTGTCTGACCGTGGCTGGGCGCCTCCGAAAGGCGCACTGACCTGGGAATGCTCTCCTTCAGCACGGCGTCGCCGAAGTGTGCCCGCACCTCTTCGGCAACTTGACCGGACAGCCGGGTTCGGGCGTCGGACATCGTCAACAGGATGCCCGACACTGCGAGTTCCGGGTTCAGGTGTGCCCGCACGAGTTCGACTGTCCGCAGCAACTGACCCAACCCCTCCAGTGCGTAGTACTCACACTGAATAGGGATGAGGACCTCGTTGGCCGCCACCAGGGCATTGAGGGTCAGCAGGCCGAGACTCGGTGGGCAGTCGATCAACACGATGTCCACGGCGGTCTCGCTGGCGACAAGGTAGTTGGACAGCGCTGTTGCCAGCCGATGCTCACGGGCAACCATGGACACGAGCTCGATCTCGGCGCCGGCGAGGTCGATCGTAGCTGGCAGGCAGGCGACGCCCGGTAGGTCAGGACTCGCCTGGATGGCGTCGCTGAAGTCCTTGCCGTCCACCAGCACCTCGTAGGCGCCGAGCACACCTTCGTGGTGCGGGACTCCCAAGGCCGTGGAGGCATTTCCCTGCGGATCCAGGTCCAGAACCAATACCCGCTGCCCGGCCTGACCCAGAGCGGCGGCGATGTTCACTGCCGACGTCGTCTTGCCAACCCCGCCCTTCTGGTTCGCGACCGCGACCACCCTCGGCGGCGAACCGGTCCGATTCTGGGCACTCACGTGGCTCGCCCCTCTCGGGTCTCCGTACTGTCTGCTTTGGCAGTAATG
>CAYMPK010000005.1:0-30532 GCA_964392145.1 uncultured Actinomycetes bacterium
TGGCCGGCCTGTCTCGACTGCCAGGTGTCACTCGCCACAACATCAAGCCGCAGGTCGACGAGTGGACGTTCGCCGACGGTCACTCGATCATCGTGCTGTCGGAGGGTCGCCTGCTGAATCTGGGGAACGCCACCGGGCACCCCTCGTTCGTCATGAGTAACTCCTTCACCAATCAGGTGCTCGCCCAGATCGAACTGTTCACCAAGCGTGATGAGTACCCGATTGGCGTGTACACCCTGCCGAAGCATCTCGACGAAGAGGTCGCACGCCTGCACCTGGATGCTCTCGGCGTTCATCTGACCGAACTGTCCAAGACGCAGGCCGAGTACCTCGGCGTCCCGGTGGAGGGCCCCTACAAGGCCGATCTGTACCGGTACTGATCTCCGGTACTGAGCGACCGCTCGTGGGTGCCCCGAACACTTCCTCCCCGCCTGGATCCAATCCTGGTCCAGGCGGGGACGTGCCTGTCCAGGCGCCGCCGGCGGTCCCGATGGCCTTCCCCAACGATTACCCGGCATTCCCGGTTGCGGGCGCCCTCCAGGCGACCAGCCCGCTGCTCTATCGGGGGGCTCCGGTCACTCTGCGGCAGGCGGTCGCAGAGGGTCGACCCGTCATCGCCGCGCGATGGGGAATCCCCGACATCCTGATCACACTCGCGCTGTGGTTCTTCTTCCAGATCGTGGCCTCCCTGATCGCCTTGGCTCTCGGCGACTCCCCGGTGGGCAAGTCGGTCGGGATCCTGCTGCTCATCTCCAGTCCCTGGTTCGGCCTCGCAGGATGGCCGATCCTGGTCGCCTTCTGGCGAGGAAACGGCCCTGTGATCGACTACGGGCTCACTCGCAGGTGGTCAGACCTCGGGTGGGGGGTGCTCTATGGGGTTGCCGCGTTGGTCGTCGCGGGGCTGGTTGCGGTCGGAACCGAGGCGATCTTCGGCAAGTTCGACTCTGCGGCGGGCGAGATCGCCGGGGATGTCAAACAACTGTGGGCAATGGTGCTGTTCGGGATACTCGTGGGCATCGGGGCGCCGATCGCCGAGGAGCTTGCCTTCCGTGGCTTGCTGTTCGGCTCGCTGGCCAAACGGGGGCTGGCACCCTGGCTGACGATCGGTATCACCGCGCTGACCTTCTCGTTGATCCACTTCGAGCCCATTCGGATCCCGCTGCTGCTCTCGACCGGCATCATCCTCGGCCTGGCGCGCTTTCACCGCGGCAGTACGACCACCTCGATCGTCGCGCACATGACGAACAACCTGCCGGCTGCGGTTGTTCTGATCGTCGGCAGTTGAACCACGCCTGATTCCTGCGGATCACTAATCTGGATCCGCGTCTCACTGCTGGGCGGCCGCCGCCAGCACGGTGCCGAGGTTCTCGGTGCGGATGCGCCGATCCAGGTACACCAAGGCCGTGACCCCAGCCACGAAAGGCAGCGCGACCATCACGGTGACCAGTGCAGCCAGGGCCAGCGCGAACACCGAGAAGGTACTGAGGTCGCTGCCCGCGCCACCAGCGAGACTGAACGGAATCGCCGCCACCGTGCCAACCGCTTGAGCCACGATGCTGCCGAGCAGCACTATGCCGAGCGTCCGCCAGAAGGCCCCAGCCACCAGCCGACGGGATCTCTTCAGGGCCATCACTACGCCGCAGTCCTCCAGCGCCAGCGCCGGGGTGGCCAGAATGAGGGTGAACGCCACCCAGACGGTCAGGGCGATTCCCGCAAACACGCCGATCAGTAGGAGCAGGGCGCCGGGCGCTGTCGCACCGGCCCAGATGAGGGCCGCGCCAGGGGTCATCGGCAGCAGCAGGGCGAGGATCGAAGCAAGACTCACCAGTACGGTCACGCCGAGCAGTCTCAGGAACTGTGGGCGCACCAGGTCCCATGCTTCACCGAGCGATGTGTGCTTCCCGATCACGGATCGACCCAGCACGTGGGTGAGCATCCCGGTGCCGAGGATCTGTAGCAGCCCTGCGATCACGGACGTGGCGAGGGCGATGCCCAGCAGGGCGAGCACCGCTCGAAGGTAGACCCGGGGGTCGAGGTCGGGGGTCGGCTGCATGGGCAACTCGGCGACTTTGGACGCGGTCATCCCGAGGATCACGATCTGGCCGATGGCGGCCACCACGCCCATGATCGCCGAGATGGCGATGACTGTGCGGGGGTCCCACCGCACGTAGTCGATGGCGCCGGTCATCACCTCGCCGACCTGCAACGGGCGTAGCGGGATGATTCCCGGTTTCGGTGCTGGCGGCGGTGGCGTCCAGCCGCCGCCGGCCGCCGGGCGACCTGCCGAGGCAGCGCCGGAGGAGGCGGTGAACGGTGGCGGTTGATGGGCGGACCAACCCGGCAGAGGCTTTCCGCTCTCCTGTTCGGGGGAGTGGTCGTCAGGGCCCCGGTCGCCGCCATCATCGGGTTCGGGGATGCCGGCATCGTCGGGGGGTTGCGCGCTGCCGGACATGACGCGATTCTCCCATGCTGGGCCCGAACGGCGGGGAGTTGGTGCCTTTCAACAGGGACCCGTCCCCAGATCTCGCCGCCCGGTTGTCCGAGTCGGGTGAACCGGCGAGACTGCAACGCCATGGTTGACCCTCTGTCCTGGCTCGACCTCGTGCTCCCCTCCTCGTGCGCGGGCTGCCAACGACCGGCCACCCGACTGTGCACCCCCTGCTGCAACAGCCTCGTCTCGGTGCAGGCGCGACTCGTACCGCCACCCCAGGGTCTGCCGCTGCTGGCCGTGGCAGGCGACTACCGCGGGATTCTCAGATCCGCGGTTCTGCGCCACAAGTCGAACCCCAGCACCCCGTTAGCCGTCGCACTGGCCTGCGCCCTGCGGCGCTGCTGGTCTTTGCTGCGGGCGGTCCTCGTTGAATTGCGGCCGGACCTCGCGCCGGTTGTCGGTCGGGGCTTGCGCGACGGCACCCGGTCTTGGTCCGGCCCTGCCATGCTCGTGGTCCCCATCCCACCGAGCCGCAGGTTCTCCCACAGGCGGCCGATGGCCGAGTTGCTGTGCCGATCAGGCTGGTCCGACGAAGGCGTCGCCGTTGCTGAAGCTCTCGTCCCGGTCGGCCTGCGTCGGCCGCAGAAGGAGTTGTCCGCGGCCGCCAGGCGGCGGAACATGACGGGCGCACTGAGGTGTCGACGGATACCCCCTGCCCTGGTCGGCCGGCCGACGATCATCGTGGATGATGTCGTCACCACCGGCGCTTCGATGCAGGCCGCTGCTGTGGAACTGGGCCGCGGAGGGCTCCATGTCGTCGGCGCCCTAGCGCTCGGACACACCGTCGTCGGAGCGCAGGAGTGAAAGCCGCTGCGGACGAGTCATGACCCGGTACCTCGCGATAGCGTGGGGGTATGGCATCCGCCCGGGTCCGTGGTTGCGCGGCGCGTCCACCGCGAAGGTGGCGCCCGCAAGCCGAAGCCAGTCGCAGGCGAAACGGTCCACGTAAGGCGACTCTTCGTCGCTCGAGCACGGTGCGGCTTAGAAGTAAGTCCTGCGAGGTCGGGGCCCGCACAGGCGGGCTCCGGTCGTTGAGGGGAACAAACCCCGACGCAGGCAGGTGTGGGGTCGAAGACCAGGTCGGCCGGGTGGATGCCTGTGGACCCGCGGAGTGTGCTGCGGGCCGATGCGGAAGGGAGAAGTGACATGGGGAATCCTGAAAGTGTCGTCGACACGGAGGTGGTCGTGCACGGCCGCCATGTGGATCTGTCATCCAGGTTCCGCGATCATGTCCTTGAGAAACTGCAACGTGTAGGGAAGTTCGGAGTTCCTGTTAGCCGGGTGGACGTCGAGGTCTCCAAGGAGAACAACCCCCGGTTGGCCGATCGGGCCTACGAAGTCGAACTCACCTGCCGGTCCCAGGGTCCGGTCATCCGAGCCGAGGCCTACGCCGGAGATCACTACTCCGCCTTCGATATCGCCTTCGGCCGGTTGGAGGAGAGGCTGCGCCGATACGCCGAGCGGCACCGCCACCACCGGGGTGGTCGTCACTTCCACCGGGGCTCGTTGGGCCTCGAACCTGGAGGTGTCCCGATCGACGACTCCGGTGCCCTCAACGGTGAGGGCAGTGCCGATGCCGCCGATCCCTACGACGCCTCCGATTCCGACACGGTGTTCGAGAGCGGCCCGGTCGTCGTGCGCGAGAAGACCCACAACACCGCACCGATGACCGTCGAGCAAGCCGTCACTGAGATGGAGCTGGTCGGACACGACTTCTTCCTCTTCCAGGACGCTGAGACGGGTCTGCACAGCGTGGTATATCGACGCCGTGGCTACGACTACGGTTTGATCCGCATTGATACCTCGGAGGCAGTCGTCCAAGGATGACCGCCTCGCCCACCAGGGTTTTCGTCTCCGACAGTCAGCCGCTCTTCGCCAACGGTGTCGCGACGGTTCTACGGGGGACGGCCGAGTTCTGGGTGTCGGCGACGGAGACCCCGCCGCTGGAGTTGCTCGGGCATGACGCCAGCGACATCGTCGTCATCGGCATCGACGCAGATGTGCATGGTGTCTGGGAGGTGTGCGACCACCTGCTCGAGGTGCTGGCGCCGCCGCTGCCCCGAATCGTGCTCCTGCTGCCGGGCAGGTCGGAGTTCGAGATGACTGCGGCGGCCAGCCTCGGCGCCGCCGCCGTCCTGCCGCGCAGCGCCTCTGCGCAGGCGCTCACCGATGCGGTGCACGCGGTGGCGGAGGGTCGCACGCTGGTGGCAGCCGGGATGGCGGAACGCATGCTGGCTGAGTTCGCCGGGATGCTGCGTCGGAACCGGGAGGCGGCCGAGATCGACCTGAGTCGTCGGGAGAGGGAGGTTCTCACCCTGGTCGCCGAGGGCCACTCCAACCGGGAGATCGCCGGCCAGCTGCACATCAGCGAGAACACGGTCAAGAACCACGTCCGGCGCATCATGGAGAAGTTGGGAGCCTCATCGCGCACCGAGGCCGTCGCGCTCGCCGCACGGGGTGGCCTGCTGGTGGTGGGTCAGAGCAGGTCCATCCCCAGCGCACGCAGACCGTAGCGGTTGATCGCGTCACGGGCCGCAACAGCGGCCTGACGGTCGGACTCGTCCCGCGGTGCGCTGAGAACCCAGCCCCGACCACCGGGCCGTCCGAGAAGCGCCACAGCCGCCTTGGGTTCGGCGGTGGTGATCTCCTTGGCAATCCAGATGGCCTGGGTCGCAGTGCAGGGCACGGGAAGCACCGTCTCTGCGAATCCGACCTCGGCGGCCTCCATCGGCTGCAACTGCCACATTCCGGCCGCGATCTCGATGTCCACCTCGCGACGGGAGAACGGCCCCACAGGCGGGCTCGCCGCGAAGATCGACGCCGTCCAACAGTCGCGGGGCTCGCCGCCGTGGGCGACGACTCCGCCGCTCAGCCGTCCCTCGCCCACGAATCCTGCTGCCTGCGCCACCCGAAGCGAGGCCAGGTTGCCCACGAGCGCGGTCCAGGTGATGTGGGTCAAGCCAAGCCGTTCGAATCCCCACCGGACCAACCCCCGCACGCTGGCGACCGCCAGCCCCCGGTCGCGTGCCCACGGCGCGATCCAGAAGCCGATGGCCCCCCGGTGGAAGTCGTCGAGGTCGTGCAGGGAGACCATGCCCATCACCTCGTCGGCCGCATCGACGACCGTGAGGATCACTGCGCTGCGGTCGTGCAGTCGGGCCGGAACGACGCGCTGCACGTACTCCCTGGCATGGGCAGGCGTGTACGGGGCCGGTACCTCCGTGTAGGTGGCGATGTCGGGGTCGGCACAGGCTCGGGTGATCCCCGGCTCGTCCTTCGGCTCGGGAGTTCGTAGCTGCAAACCGGCGCCCAAGTCGATCTTCACCGGTCGGTCGGGGAAGTCATCGGGGCTGGTCTGCTGCGCCATCATTGGGCCATCACACCACGGGTAGGTTTCCCACAAGGTACTCACGGCCTCGGCATCGGTACCCGGCATGCGTACGATGCTCCTCGTGGGACTATTCGACAAGGTACTCAGGGCCGGTGAGGGCAAGACCCTCCGCAAGCTGGAGAAGATGGCCACGGTGGTCAACGCCCTCGAGGAAGACTTCATCGACCTGACCGACGCCGAACTCCGAGCCAAGACGGACGAGTTCAAGGAGCGGCTCGAGTCCGGTGAGGACACCCTCGACACGCTCCTTCCCGAGGCCTTCGCCGCTGTCAGGGAAGCCTCCAAGCGGACACTAGGACAGCGCCACTACGACGTCCAGATCATGGGTGGTGCCGCGCTACATCTGGGAAACATCGCCGAGATGAAGACCGGTGAGGGTAAGACCCTCGTCGCCACCCTCCCCAGCTACCTCAATGCCCTCAACGGGCAGGGCGTGCACGTCGTGACGGTGAACGACTATCTGGCCGAGCGTGACTCGCAGTGGATGGGGCGGGTGCACCACTTCCTCGGTCTGGAAGTGTCCTGCATCCTGGCGCAGATGAGTCCGGCCGAACGTCGAGTCGCCTACGCCGCCGACATCACCTACGGCACCAACAACGAGTTCGGGTTCGACTACCTGCGCGACAACATGGCGTGGTCGCTGGACGAGTTGGTCCAGCGCGGCCACAGCTTCGCCATCGTCGACGAGGTCGACTCGATCCTCATTGACGAGGCCCGTACCCCGCTGATCATCTCCGGACCAGCCGATCATGAGCCGAAGTGGTACGCCGACTTCGCGCGACTGGTCGACCGGCTGGAGCGCGACACGGACTACGAGGTCGACGAGAAGAAGCGAACGGTCGGCATCACCGAGGAGGGGGTGGAGTCCACCGAGGATTGGCTCGGCATGGACAACCTCTACGAGGCCGAGAACACCCCGCTGGTGGGATTCCTCAACAACGCGATCAAAGCCAAGGAACTCTTCAAGCTGGATCGGGACTACGTCGTTCTCGACGGCGAGGTCGTCATCGTCGACGAGCACACGGGCCGCATCCTGCCCGGTCGCCGCTACAACGAGGGGCTGCATCAGGCGATCGAGGCCAAGGAACGTGTCGAGATCAAAGCCGAGATCCAGACGCTGGCCACCATCACGCTGCAGAACTACTTCCGGATGTACGACAAGCTCGCGGGCATGACCGGCACCGCCATGACCGAGGCGGCGGAGTTCAACCAGACCTACAACCTGGGTGTCGTACCGATCCCGAGTAACAAGAAGAACCAGCGTCAGGACGCGTCCGACCTGGTGTACCGCACCGAGGACGCGAAGTTCAACGCGGTCGTAGAGGACATCGTCGAGCGGAACGAGATCGGTCAGCCCGTCCTGGTCGGCACGGTCAGCGTGGAGAAGAGCGAGAAGCTGTCGAAGGCTCTGCGCCGGGCCGGGGTTTCCCACCAGGTCCTCAACGCGAAGTTCCACGAGCAGGAGGCGGCGATCGTGGCCGAAGCGGGCCGCAAGGGTGCCGTCACGGTCGCGACGAACATGGCAGGTCGAGGCACCGACATCATGCTGGGCGGCAACCCCGAGCATCGCGCTGCGGCGGAGTTGGCTGCCCAAGGCCTCAATCCTGCGGAGGATCCGGACGAGTACGAGGCCCGTTGGCCGGAAACCCTGAAGGCCGCAACCGAGTCGGTCCAGACTGAGCATGAAGAGGTCACCGACATCGGAGGACTCTACGTTCTGGGCACCGAACGGCATGAGTCGAGACGTATCGACAATCAGCTCCGGGGCCGTGCGGCTCGCCAGGGGGATCCGGGCGAGACCCGGTTCTACCTCTCACTGGAGGATGAACTCATGCGCCGCTTCAACGCGGCCATGGTTGACTCGTTCCTGACCCGCTTTAACGTGCCGGACGATGTGCCGATCGAAGCGAAGATGGTCACCCGGGCGATCGCCAGTGCGCAGGCACAGGTGGAGAGCCAGAACCTGGAAATCCGCAAGAACGTGCTCAAGTACGACGAGGTCATGGACCGTCAGCGGAAGGTCATCTACTCGGAACGACGGGCAGTGCTCGACGGGGAGGACCTGTCGGACCAGGTCCGCAGGTTCATCGACAACGTCGTGGAGTTGCATGTCCGCGCAGCCACATCGGAGGGTTACCCGGAGGAGTGGGACCTCGACGAGTTGCTGACGTCCCTCGGGGAGGTCTACCCGGTCGGGCTCACCGTGGACGACCTCGAGAGCAGGTCCGGCGGCGGTCGACATGGCATGAGCACCGACTTCCTGATCGAGGAGTTGCAGGAAGATGCTCAGCAGGCGTACGACCGCCGCGAGGAGGAACTCGGCGACGAGGTCACCCGGGAGTTGGAGCGTCGGGTGATCATGAGTGTGCTGGATCGTCGCTGGCGTGAGCACCTCTATGAGATGGACTACCTCAAGGAGGGCATCGGGCTGCGCGCGATGGCGCAGAAGGACCCGCTCGTGGAGTACCAGCGTGAGGGTTACGACCTGTTCCAAGCGATGATGGCCGCCATCGGAGAGGAGTCCGTGGGTTACCTCTTCAGCGTCCAGCCCGAGGTGCCGGAGGCTCCGGCGGAGATCGAGGATGCTGAACAGTTCGGGATCTCCGGGGTCGCGTCAGCGGAGATCGCCGCAGCGCTTGCTGAGGCATCTGGTCAAACCCAAGGCGGCGCCCTCGACCTCGACGCCCTGTCGAAGGTCGAGGCCGACGAGGAGGTGGCGGCGGTGGAGGCCGAGCTGGCCGCATCCCAGCAGGTGCCGGCCGAGGAGAACGTCGACATTCTCCTGCCGGAGGGCCTGGGCGCTCCGCGTCGGCCAGGCACCCTGCAGTATTCCGCCCCGACCGCCGAGGGCGACATTGAGGTGCAGTCGCAGACGGTGACGAACACCGACGACCCACTCACTGACGATCCCTACCGCGGCACCTCGCGCAACGCGCAGTGCCCCTGCGGATCCGGGAAGAAGTACAAGCGCTGCCACGGCGCCGACCCGAAGTAGCAGACCGGCTGTCGGTCGGTCATCAGGCGGAATGCAGGGCTGTGCAGCGCCACCGCCCGTCGAGGCCCTCGAGTCGGATCGCCAACGCTCGCCCGCGCCGCGCGTTGCGTACCACTGCGCTGGCCTCCACGACGCCGTCGGCGGGCAGGGTGATGCGCACCGACATCACCCGGTGGCGGTGCCATCCGCGTCGATCCGAGGCGCTCGCCTCAGCGGCGTGTGCGGCGAGGTGCTGCAGTTGGGCCTGCACGTCGCCGGTGGTCCAGCCGGCCAACTGCCGTGCGGGACGCTGCGCGGCCATCACATCCACCAGCGCTTGAACCAACCGTGGCACCACGACGTGCGGGTCTGGTAGCGACTCAGTGCCGGTGGGTTGGCGGGCGAAGAGGTCTTCAGGTGCCTCTAGCATGCTGAGTGCACCTCTGACAGCCGCCCCGGTTGCGGCCAGCGAAGTCGACATGTGAATCCCCCGTTTCGTCGACGTTGGCGTCTCTGCTAGTTAGCCTCAGATTCGCAGGCCCCACAACCCTGTGCCGGTGCGGTTGTGGACAAGGGAATGTAAGAAGGGGCAGACGTGGTACACCAACTGTTAGGCGGCTCACAGGACAGCCCAGGGGTCCTCGTGGTCATCGCACCGTCACCCGGTTCCCGTTGATCCGCAACGAGTTGGCACACTGAGGTCATGCCCGACACAGAGGAGAGCGGCGTCCGGGCGCTGATCGTGGACTGGGGTGGCGTCCTCACCAACGACCTCTCCACCGTCATGGATACCTGGACCCTTGGCGAGGACTTCGAGGCGCACCACTTCGCCGAGGTCATCTCCACCTGGTTCGGGCGGGACGCCGGTGTCGAGGCGGAGATCAATCCGATCCACGTGTTGGAGCGCGGCGAGATCGCGGTGCCCGACTTCGAAGCGAAGCTTGCCGAGGAACTCAGCCGCACGACTGGGCGCGATGTTTCGGCCGAAGGTCTGCTCGACCGACTGTTCAGCCACTTCGAGCACGCGCACGACATGACTGCTCTGGTGCGACGAGCCCACGGATGGGGAATCCGGACCGGTCTGCTATCGAACTCGTGGGGCGATCACTATCCGGAGCATCTCTTCGACGGAATGTTCGACGCGGTGGTGATCTCTGGTCGCGTCGGCATGCGCAAACCTGAGCCGCGGATCTTCCAGTACACGCTCGACCAGTTGGACGTCACTGCCTCTGAGTCCGTGTTCGTCGACGATCTGGCGCACAATATCGCCGCGGCCCGCGAACTGGGCTTCGTCACGGTGCATCACCGCGACTACCAAAGCACGCAGTTGGAACTCAGCGCGATCTTCGGGCGTGATCTGGGTGGCTAACCTGCGGTGCTGGTCGACCTCGGGCGACCGGTCCCGCGGCACCCGGCTGTTGCCGTGTCAAGATGATGTCACCAGCGAAGGAGTGGTCATGATCGACCGACTGAGTCCGGTGGACGCGTCATCGTTCTATCTCGATGATCCGAGCGCGCCGATGCACGTGGGTGGGGTCACGATCTTCCGAGAGTCCGCCGCCGGTTTCGACTATGACCGGCTCGTGAAACTGATCTCCGAACGCATCGCCTTGGCACCCAGGTACCGGCAGCGCGTGAAGCCGGTGCCCGGGAACCTGGCCAGTCCGGTGTGGGTGGACGACCACAAGTTCGATGTGACGTATCACGTTCGCAGATCGGCTCTGCCGCGGCCGGGCACCGACGCGCAGTTGCAGGAACTGACGGCGCGGATCATGGCTCGACCGCTGGACAAGTCTCGACCCCTGTGGGAGATGTACCTCGTCGAAGGATTGAAGGGGCACCGGTTCGCGATTCTGACGAAGTCCCACCACGCCATCGTCGACGGCATCATGAGTGTCGATATCGGTCAGGTCATCCTCGATGATGCCCCGACGGCCGACCTCGAAGGCACCCAGATCTGGCGGCCGTCACGGGAACCCAGCCAACTGTCGCTGCTGGTGAATGCCGCTGGCGACCAGATCCGAAGCCCTGCAGTGGCCGTGTCCTCCGTTCGCAGGGGGATCACGGATGTGACCTCAGCGGTGACGTCGGTCGGGAGGCAGACCCTGGGGCTCGTCTCCGCAGCTGTCAGTGTGGCGCGGTCGCCAGCCGCTGGCCCGACCAACTTCGAGATCTCCGAGCAGCGGAGGTTCGCGATGGCGAACCTGAAACTGTCGGACTTCAAAGCAGTGCGGGCCGCGCACGGGGGCACCATCAATGACGTGATCCTGGCCGTGGTGGCCGGTGGCCTGCGGGCCTGGCTGCTGAGTCGTGGTGAGCGGGTGAACGCCCGCAGTGAACTCACCGCGTTGGTACCGGTGAGTGTGGAACCGTCGCTGGAAGCCCCCGAAGCCGGAGACGTGCAACCCTTCCTGGTCCATCTGCCGATCGGCGAGGCCGACCCTGTGGTCCGGCTGAGCAGGGTCAGTTTCGAGATGAGTCAGCACCGCGAGAGCAGCCGCCTCGTCGGTGCGGATGCGCTGGCGACGATCGCCGGTTTCGCGCCGCCGACCCTGCACGCCCTCGGCGCGCGGGTGGGGGCCGACATCACTCAGCGGGTGTACAACCTGGTGGTCACAAATGTGCCGGGACCGCAGACGCCGCTGTACGTCGGGGGGGCCGAGATGGTTGCCGCCTACCCTGTGGTCGCCCTGACCAAAGGTCACGGTCTGAGCATCGGCCTGACGTCCTACAACGGGGGGGTGTTCTTCGGGATCAACGCCGACCGGGACGGCATCCCTGACGTGGACGAGCTCGCGGATTGCATCAAGGACGCGCTGGCTGAGTTGAAGGACACCGCCAAGACCCGTCGGCGGGCTCGGCAGGGACGATCACAGACCTGAGCGTCTGCGGTTTCCTTCGAATTCCTGGGCTCGGCGACTGAATCAGTTGCGAGAGGGTCGATAGACGCCCAGCACCGGCGGATCGTCGCCCGATTGGCGCGACCCGACCCGTGCCCGGGGCCTATGGTGAGCGTGGACGTAACTGTGGGATTGAGGTGAATAGCCTGATGGCCGCTCGACGACAGCCCAAACGCGGACTCGTGTTGGGTGGCGGCGGGATCCTCGGGGCGGCCTGGATGGTCGGGGCGCTGTGCGCGCTGGAGGAGGTTCACGGCTTCAATCCCTGCAAGGCCGACGTCATCGTCGGGACGTCCGCAGGTTCGGTCATCACCGCCCTGCTTGGTGCGGGTGTCACGCCGACCCAACTGCGCGATCACCAGCGCGGCCATCCCATCACCAAGGGACCGCTGGCGGGCTTCTCATGGGACTACGAACGGGCCACCGGCGACAGTCGACCCCAGATGCCGAAACTCGTTCCCGCCTCGCCACGTCGAATCCTCAGCTCCAGCGCCCGCCGTCTGCGCAACCTGCCACCGACCGCAGTGCTGGCTGGCTTCCTCCCCCAGGGTCGTGGGTCGCTCGAACGCGTGGGCCATCTGGTCGAAGCGATCACGCCGATGGATGAGTGGTCGCCGCACCCCAACGTCTGGGTTGTCGCCATGGACCTCGACGACGGCAAGCGGGTCGCGTTCGGGCGCCCCGGTGCGCCCACCGCCTCGCTGGCGCAAGCCGTGATGGCCTCCTGTGCGATCCCGTCGTGGTTCCGTCCGGTGGAGATCGGCGGTCACAAGTACGTCGACGGTGGCGCCTGTTCGGCGACCTCCGTCGACCTGGTGGCGGAGATGGGCCTGGACGAGGTCTACGTGTTGGCGCCGATGGTGTCGTTCGCGATGGACAAGCCGGACTCCGTGCTCGCCCGGATGGAACGTCGCTGGCGGGTTCAGGTGACGAAACGCTGCCTGCACGAGACGGACAAGGTGCGAGCCAACGGCGCCGCGGTCGTCGCTCTCGGACCCGGACCGGAGGACCTCGAGACGATGGGCCCCAACCTGATGGATGTCTCGCGCCGGCTACCCGTGCTGGAGACCTCCATGCGGACGAGCGTGGAGGCGTTGCGCGACCCCGACCGGGTGGGTCCAGACCACCTGGCCAACGTCGGCTGACCACGGGCGTCGGTTGGGCGCTCTGCGTTGACGGTGCCGCAGTGCCAGGATGACCGCTATGGATGCTGTGACCTCGCCCCCCGGACCTGTCAACGAGCCGATCCTCGACTACGCGCCCGGATCGGTGGAGCGCGCCGAACTCCAAGCCCAACTGACGGCCTTCCAGACGCAGGGTCCCATCGAGTTGCCGAACACCATTCACGGCGAGCAACGTCCCGCCGGCGGCACCTCGTTCGACGTCGTGCAACCGCATGCCCACGCGGAGGTGCTCGGTGTCGGCGCTCATTCGACCGAGGCCGATGCTCACGCTGCGGTGGTGGCCGCCCGGGCGGCGGCGCCCGGCTGGCGTGAACTCAGTTACGACGACCGCGCCGCGGTCCTGCTCAAGGCCGCCGATCTGCTCGCCGGACCGTGGCGCGCCAGATTGAATGCGGCGACGATGCTCGGCCAGTCCAAGACCGCGTATCAGGCGGAGATCGACTCCGCATGCGAGCTCATCGACTTCTGGCGCTACAACGTTCACTTCGGCCGCCAGATCATGGCGGAGCAGCCCACCTCGAGCAGGGGAGTCTGGAACCGCAGCGACCACCGGCCGCTGGAGGGTTTCGTCTACGCGGTCACCCCGTTCAACTTCACGGCCATCGCCGGCAACCTGCCCACGGCACCCGCGCTCATGGGCAATACCGTCGTGTGGAAGCCCGCGCCCACCCAGCAGTTCGCCGCCCACTACTTGATGAGACTGCTGGAAGAGGCGGGCCTGCCGCCAGGGGTCATCAACATGGTGACCGGTGATGGAGTGGCCGTGAGCGATGTGGTGCTTGCCGAGTCGGATCTCGCCGGTATCCATTTCACCGGCTCGACCCCGGTGTTCCAGATGTTCTGGCGCCGGGTGGGGGAGCGTATCGCGGATTACCGCTCCTACCCGCGGATCGTTGGCGAGACGGGGGGTAAGGACTTCATCCTGGCGCACCCCAGTGCCGACCCGGACGTGGTGCGGGTCGCGATGATCCGCGGCGCCTTCGAGTTCCAGGGGCAGAAGTGCTCGGCCGCTTCCCGCGCCTACGTTCCGCGCAGTATGTGGCGGCGGATGGGCGATGACTTCCTCTCCGAGGTGGACTCGCTGAGCCAGGGTTCGACAACGGACTTCAGCAACTTCATGTCGGCCGTGATCGACCGCAAGTCCTTCGACAAGTTGTCCGCCGTGCTCGACCGGGCCCGCGCGGACGATACCGTGGATGTCGTCGCCGGCGGCACCTGCGACGACAGTGTCGGCTATTTCGTGCGACCTACGGTGCTGCTGGGCACCGATCCGACGCGGGAGTTCTTCGTCCACGAGTACTTCGGCCCGCTGCTGTCGGTCCACATCTACGACGACGCCGACTACGACGCGGTGCTCACCCAGCTCGAGGGAGTGTCCCCCTACGCACTCACCGGCTCGATCATCGCCCGGGATAGGGAGGTGATCTCGGCTGCGACCGAGGACCTACGGTTCGCCGCCGGCAACTTCTACATCAACGACAAACCCACCGGCGCCGTCGTCGGTCAGCAGCCTTTCGGTGGTGGCCGGGCGTCGGGTACCAATGACAAGGCGGGCGCACCTCAGAACCTGCTGCGATGGACCTCCACGCGGTCCATCAAGGAGACGTTCGTGCCGGCGACGGACTACCGCTACCCGTTCATGGACTGACTGTGGTCTCCGGCGCTGACCTCGGCACCGAGGCGTGGCCGTTCCGGGTCTGTGGTTCCGAGGGTGGGTCAGGCGGATCAGGCGTGGTCGGCCAGCCACTGGTTGCCCAGTTTGGTCTCCTGCCGGACCGCCCGCTCGAGTTGCTCGACGATGATCTCCTCGATCTTTCCACCCACCAGCGGCACGGTGGACCTGACCTCCAACTCGACCCTGCAGACGCTGCCGTCGGCCGAGGGCTCCAACGACAGTCGACCGTCGGCCGAGGCCGGGGCGCCTTGGAAGGTCACCTTCACTGAGGCCGTCCGGGCCCCCTTGTCGTCCGCAGGGCTCCACTGCTGCTTCTCGTCGATCACCACCGTGTCGCCCAGGAACTTCTTCGCCACCGAGGGCACTTGTGCGGGCAGGGTTCGAGAGACATCCACCACGACGTCGGAACCGACCTTCTCGACACTGATGGTCGGGTCGGAACCGCCCGTGCCGGAGACCTTGACGGCCAGGAACCCGGTGTCGGAGTACATGGCGAACACGTCCTTGCAGGAGGCGTTGTATTCCATCTCCGCGCTGATCTTCTTCGACATGGCTGGTTGCTGGTTCCCATCGCTCGAGGGTTGAGTTCCCGACCGTGTTTCGGTATCGCAGGGCTTCCCGAACAGGCCGCCGCTAGCCTGACAGAGTGGTAGCCGATGATGCACATCTAGCAAGCGATCCGATCGTCAACGACCTCCTGCAGCGAGGCCTGGATCAGGCCGAGGCCGGGCATCCGCTGGTGGACCGGGAAGCGCTTGGTCACCTCATCAGGCTCTACTACCAGTATGTGGACCCGACCGACCTGATGGAGTCGGACCCGATGGACCTGGTCGGGACCGTCACCAGCCATCGACGGCTGGCTGAGAACAGGACCCCCGGCACGTCGAAGTTGGCGGTATTCACCCCGACCATCCCGGTCAACGGTTGGGCATGCGGTCACACCGTCGTACAGGTCGTCAGTGAGGACATGCCCTTCCTGGTCGACTCGATCAGCCTCACCCTGACCCGCCATGGCCACGATCTGCACGCGGTGATCCATCCGCAGTTGGTGGTCCGCCGCGATGACGACGGCAACCTGTTGGAGGTGCTGGACGTCGTCTCCGACGAGCCGCTGCCCAGTGGTGCCATCGCGGAGGCCTGGATCCACCTGGAGATCAATCGGGAGTCCGATCAGGAGGAGTTGCAGGCCATCGAGCGGCGCATCGAGGACACCTTGGTGGACGTCCGCTCCGGGGTCGAGGACTGGGAGGTCATGCGCGACAAGGCGCTGGAGTTGGCGGGGGACCTGGCCGACAACCCACCGGTGACGGTGCCCCCGGCCGAGAGTGCGGAGGCCAGCGCCTTCCTCTACTGGCTCGCCGACAACAACTTCACCTTCCTGGGCTACCGCGAGTACGAGCTGACCGACGACGGCAACCAGTTGCTCCCGTTGCCTAACACCTCGGTGGGCATGATGCGCGACGCCCCGGAGGTTTCAACATCGTTCAGCAAGCTGTCGCCGATGGTCCGGGAGCGCGCGCGGGAACCGAAGCCGCTGGTACTCACCAAGGCCAACACCCGATCGACGGTCCACCGCGACACCTATCTCGACTACGTCGGGGTGAAGAGGTTCGACGACGAGGGCCGGGTCGTGGGGGAGCGACGTTTCCTGGGGCTCTATACCGGGGCCGCGTACGTGCAACCGGTCGGAAGCATCCCGGTGATCCGGCAGCTGGAGTCCGAGACCGTCGACCGCGCGGGCTACCCCCCGTCGTCGCACCGCGGCAAAGACCTGGTCCAGTTCATCGAGACCTATCCGCGTGACGATCTGTTCCAGATGTCGTCGGGGGAGCTCTACCGCATCGCCACGTCGGTGCTGGCGATGCAGGAGCGGCGCCAGACGAGGGTGCTGCTGCGGGAGGACGCCTACGGACGCTTCTACTCCGTGCTGGTGTACCTGCCCCGGGATCGCTACACCACCGATGTGCGCCTGGAGATCCAGGACATCCTGATGGAGGCGCTCGACGGCGTGACCGTCGACTACACCACCCGGGTGTCGGAGTCGGTACTGGCGCGGCTTCACTTCGTTGTGCGGGTTGCCCCGGGCACCACCACTGGGCCGGTAGACCTTGAGGCCCTGCAGCTGCGGGTGCGGGCCGCCGTCCGCTCCTGGGACGACGACTTCGCTGATGCCCTCGTCGCCGAGGTCGGGGAGGAGGCGGCCGCCGCGCTGTTCACCCGGTACGCGGCGGGTATGCCACCGGCGTACCGGGAGATGTTCTCCGCCCGGGCCGCCGTCGCCGATGTCCAACGGTGGGAGTCGATCGGCGGCGATGAAGGTTTGGTGGTTTCGCTGTACGAACCGCTGGACAGCGTCGGCGGCGACCGACGGCTCAAACTGTTCCGCACCGGTTCACCGGTGTCCCTGCTCGAGGTGCTGCCGCTGTTGGCCTCCCTCGACGTCGAGGTCATCGACGAGCATCCCTACGCGGTGCCTCGTCCCGGTGGCACGACGGCCTACCTGTACGACTTCGGTCTCCGGTTGCGGGGAATCGACTCGGTGCCGGAGGTCGAGACCCTGCCTGACCGGTTCTGTGCCGCATTCGTGGCCGGCTTCACGGGGTCCTTGGAGGCCGACCGGATCATCGGCCTGGTGACGCGTGCCGGACTGGACTGGCGGCAGGCCTCCTACGTGCAGGCATGGGCGCACTACACGCGCCAGATCGGATCCCCGTTCAGCCTCACGAGTATCTCGGCGGCACTCATGGCCAACCCGGACCTGATCCGACTGTTGGTGGAACTGTTCGAGACGGCCCACGATCCGGATTTCCGGGGAGATCGGGAGGCCCGCACAGCCGAGTTGAACGAGGCCCTGCTGGTGGAACTCGACAAGGTGCAGAGCCTCGACCACGACAGAATCCTTCGTCAGTTGATCGGGCTGGTCGGGGCAATCCTGCGCACCAACGCCTTCCAACTCCGCGACGGCAAGCCCAAGGATTGGTTGTCGTTCAAGCTCCACCCGCGGGACGTTCCCGGGATGCCGGAACCCCGGCCGCAGTTCGAGATCTACGTGTCGTCGCCGAAGGTTGCCGGTGTCCATCTCCGGTTCGGCGAGGTGGCCCGTGGCGGCCTGCGTTGGAGTGACCGACGTGATGACTTCCGCACCGAGGTACTGGGGCTGGTGAAGGCGCAGGAGGTCAAGAACGCGGTCATCGTCCCGGTCGGGTCCAAGGGTGGGTTCGTCGTCAAGAACCCCATCACCGAGGGCACGCGGGAGGAGATACTCGCCCAGGGCCAGGACTGCTACCGGACCTTCATATGCGGACTCCTCGATCTGACGGACAATCGGGTGGACGGCCAGGCAGTACCTCCGGAGCGCACCATCAGGCGTGACGGGGACGACACCTATCTGGTGGTGGCGGCGGACAAGGGCACGGCGACGTTCAGCGACCTCGCGAACTCGATCTCCGCGGAGTACGGGTTCTGGCTCGGTGACGCCTTCGCTTCCGGTGGGTCGGTCGGATACGACCACAAGGCCATGGGAATCACGGCGCGCGGTGCTTGGGAATCGGTCAAGCGGCACTTCCGCGAGCTCGGGGTCGACTGTCAGACCGAGCAGTTCACGGTCGTCGGCGTCGGCGATATGAGTGGCGATGTGTTCGGCAACGGCATGCTGCTCAGCGAGCAGATCAAGTTGGTGGCCGCGTTCGACCACCGACATATCTTCCTGGATCCCGACCCGGACCCGGCAGTCTCGTTCGCCGAACGACGACGGTTGTTCGAACTTCCGCGGTCCAGTTGGAACGACTACGACCGGTCGCTGATATCAGCCGGTGGCGGTGTGTATGCCCGAACCGAAAAGTCCATCCCGGTGACGCCGCAGGTGCGGGCGGCGCTGGGCATCGACGAACAGGTCGACCGGCTCAGTCCACCGGAACTCCTGCGGCTGATCCTGCTCGCCCCGGCGGATCTGTTCTGGAACGGCGGCATCGGCACCTACGTCAAGGCATCCACGGAGACCGACCTGCAAGTGGGTGACAAGGCGAACGACGTGATCCGGGTTGATGGCCGCGATCTGCGCGTCCGCATCGTCGGGGAGGGTGGGAACCTGGGCTTCACCCAGCTCGGCCGTATCGAGGCCTCCCGGGCCGGGGTCCTCATCAATACAGACGCCGTGGACAATTCCGCCGGGGTCGATTGCTCCGACCACGAGGTCAACATCAAGATCCTGCTCGACCGGGTCGTGGCCGATGGGGACCTGACCTCCAAACAGCGCAACGAACTCCTCGCCGCGATGACAGACGAGGTCTCCGACCTGGTGCTGACGGACAACTACGAGCAGAACATCCTGCTCGGCAACGCCAGGGTGCAAGCACCGGACATGCTGCCGGTGCACATCCGGCTGATGCACCACCTCGAGCGCATTGGCCTCCTCAACCGGAGGTTGGAGTTCCTGCCCGACGATGAGGAGTTGATGCTGCTGCGGGAGCGAGGCGAGGGCCTCTCGTCGCCGGAATTCTGCACCCTGTTGGCATACGCGAAGATCGCGGTCACGGCCGAGTTGAATGCGGTGGGACTCGAATCCGAGCCCTACTACGACAAGGTGCTGGCCGCGTACTTCCCCGAGCCGCTGGTGGCGCGCTACGAGAACCGCCTGGCCGATCATCCACTGCGACGGCAGATCATCTCCACGATGGTGTCCAACAACATCATCAACCGTGGCGGTATCACCTTCGTCTACCGAGCGCTGGAGGAGACCGGCGCCTCGGCGCCGGAGGTCGCCCGCGCCTACTCGGTCGCTCGTGAGGTGTTCGACCTGCCCTGGTACTGGTCCGCGATCGAGTCGCTGGACAACCAGATTCCGACGGTGGCTCAGTCGGCGCTGTTCCTGGAGGTGCGGCGGTTGCTCGATCGGGCCACTCGGTGGCTGCTGACCACGAGAGGCGGCCGGCTCGACGTCGCAGGTGAGATCGAACGTTTCGGCGGTCAGATCACCGAGCTTGCGCCGGAGGTTCCCGATCTGCTGGTGGGTCCCGAACTGAAACGGCTCGACGATCGGACAGCGGAATTCGTCGCACTCGGCGCACCGGAGGAGTTGGCCCGCGACATCGCCTCTCTGTTGGATGTTTTCTCCCTGCTCGACGTCTGCCAGATAGCCGGTCGCACCGAAACCGATGCCCGCGACGTTGCGGCCATCTACTTCCAGCTCAGCGCCCGCTTCGGCGTTGATCGGTTGCTGGGCCAGATCACCGGTCTGCATCGGGAGGACCGCTGGGATGCCCTCGCCAGGTCCTCGCTGCGCAGTGACCTCTACGGAGCCCTGGCCGGTTTGTGTTCCCGGGTCATCCGCGCAACCCCGGAGGGTGGCGATCCGGTGGCGCGGATCGAGCATTGGGAGTCGTTGAACGCCGAGGGCCTCGCACGCGCTCAGGCGACCTTGACCGAGATCGCGGAAGGGTCGGCGTCCTCACTCGCCACCATCTCGGTGGCGTTGCGCGTCATCCGCACCTTGGTCTACCAGGCGCCCGGGGAGTAGCGGCGCTTCTGCAATGCGCTGCCACGGTCGGCTGGTTGGCGGATGTCGCCGGCACCCGCTGGTCGGGCCGCTTCCGCTGACGACCCAGGCAGACGTGCCCCGGATCAGGCTCGGGATAGGCTTACAAGGTGGATCCGGAGCTGGCAGAGCAGATCGAGTCGCTGGCATCCGACCTCGCCGGTATCGAGTCGGTCCTGGACCTTCCCAAGATGCGGTCCGACATCGCCGACCTGGAGGCGGAGGCATCTGCACCCGACCTGTGGGATGACCAGGACAAAGCCCAGGCGGTCACCTCGAGGCTGTCGGTGTTGCAGGGCGAACTTCGCAAGGTGGAGGCCCTGACCGCCCGGATGTCAGACCTCGCCGTGCTGGCCGAGCTGGCCGCCGACGAGGGGGACGATGACGTCGCCGTTGAGGTCGAAGCGGAACTCGCGGCCCTGCAACGTGAGATCGGCGCTTTGGAGATCCGGACCCTGCTGTCCGGCGAGTACGACCGTCGCGACGCGCTCGTCAGCATTCGGTCAGGCGCCGGCGGAGTCGATGCCGCCGACTGGGCCGAGATGCTGATGCGCATGTATACGCGCTACTGCGAGCGCAAAGGCTGGCCGGTGGAGGTCTTCGACACCTCCTACGCGGAGGAGGCCGGCATCAAGTCGGCGACCTTTCAAGTATCGGCGCCCTACGCCTACGGAACCCTCAGCGTCGAGCAGGGAACGCATCGCCTCGTGCGAATCTCGCCGTTCGACAACCAGGGACGCCGACAGACCTCCTTCGCCGAGGTTGAGGTGATCCCGGTGATGGAGAAGACCGAGACCATGGACATCCCTGAGGACGAACTTCGGGTAGATGTCTACCGCTCGTCGGGTCCCGGCGGTCAGGGCGTCAACACCACCGACTCGGCGGTGCGGCTGACACACCTTCCCACGGGGATCGTTGTGTCGTGCCAGAACGAACGCTCCCAACTGCAGAACAAGGCGACGGCGATGGCAGTGCTGCAGGCCAAGCTGCTGGAACGGCGGCGCCAGGAGGAGCAGGCCAAGATCGATGCTCTGAAGGGTGATACTGCGGGCTCCTGGGGTAACCAGATGCGTTCCTACGTCCTTCACCCCTACCAGATGGTCAAGGACCTGCGCACCGAGACCGAGACCGGCAACACCTCCGCGGTGCTGGACGGGGAGATCGACGAGTTCATCGAGACCGGAATCAGGTGGCGTCGGTCGCAGGTCGGAGCCTGAGTCAGGGCCAGACGCGTCGGGCTGTCCACAGGGAGAGCCAGCATCGCCCCCGGCCGGTCAAGATGGCTTTACGAAACCCCCTCTGGGCTGCGAAAACGCCCAATGGCGAGCAGGTTTTCCACAAGCGGGCGTGTCGGGTAACCGCCGGGTTGGGCGGGCCGTCCTATGGTTGCCAGATATTCACCCGGTGCCGGGTGGAGTAGGTCACCAACGACACAAGTGAGGGCCCCAAGCCGTGATCCGCTTCCAGCAGGTGACGAAGCGCTACCGTCACCAGGCAGCGCCTGCGCTGCTCGACGTTTCCGTCAATATCGAGGCGGGCGAATTCGTCTTCCTCGTCGGGCCGTCAGGTTCCGGCAAGTCCACTTTCATGCGGCTCATCCTGCGCGAGGACCGCGCCACCGCCGGACAGGTGATCGTCAACGGTCGTGACGTGGCCACGCTGAGCCGTTGGAAGGTGCCCGGCCTTCGCCGCCGCATCGGTACCGTGTTCCAGGATTTCCGGCTGCTGCCGAACAAGACGGTCTACGAGAACGTGGCGTTCGCCCTGGAGGTGCTCGGCCGGCCTCGGTCGTACATCCGAACCGCGGTGCCGGAGACGCTGGAACTCGTCGGCCTGGCGGACAAGGGCGGTCGACGCCCGCACGAGCTGTCCGGCGGCGAACAGCAACGGGTCGCGATCGCGCGTGCGTTCGTCAACCGGCCGCCGGTACTGATCGCGGACGAGCCGACCGGAAACCTGGACCCGACCACGTCGGTGGGCATCATGCGCCTGCTGGACCGCATCAACCGCACCGGCACGACGGTGCTGATGGCCACCCACGACGCGGCCATCGTCGACCAGATGCGCAAGCGGGTCGTCGAACTCGACGCTGGTCGTATCGTGCGCGACCACGCGGTCGGCGTCTACGGGAGCGTGCGCTAGCCATGAAGATCCGATTCATCACCAAAGAGGTATTCGAGGGCCTGTCCCGCAACGTCACCATGACGATCGCGGTGATCCTCACCGTTGCTGTGTCGCTGACACTCTTCGGAACCGGGCTGTTGGTTCGCTCGCAGGTCGAGACCATGAAGGACTACTGGTACGACAAGGTCGAGGTCTCGGTGTTCCTCTGCGGAGCCACATCCGACGCAACCACCTGCCCGACCGCTGTGACCCCCGCCCAACGACAGGCGATTCAGTCGAAGTTGGCCGCGCTGCCCGTGGTGGAGCAGGTGTACTACGAGTCCTCGGATGAGGCCTTCAACCGTTTCCGTGAGCAATTCAAGAACTCACCGATCCTGGAGAACGTCACGCCGGCAGCCTTGCCTGAGTCGTTCCGGGTGAAACTCACCGATCCGCAGGAGTACGCCACGGTCGCATCCGCGGTCGCCGAGCAGCCGGGCGTCGAGCAGGTGCGAGACCAGAAGAAGCTGTTGGATTCGTTCTTCACCCTGCTGGGTGGTTTGCAGGCGCTGGCGCTGGGAATCGCGGCTGCCATGCTGATCGTGACGGTGCTCCTGGTGGCGAACACCATGAGACTCTCGGCCTTCAGTAGACGCCGGGAAACCGGGATCATGAAGCTCGTCGGAGCCAGTAACTACGCGATTCGGTTGCCGTTCCTGCTGGAGGCCGCCCTGGCGGCCGCCCTCGGTGGCGCGCTGGCAATGGGCGCGCTGGTCTCGATCAAGGTGTTCCTGGTCGACCGAGTACTGGCGCCGACCTTCAAGTTCACCGCCTTCATCGGCTGGGAGGACGTCACCCGGGTGCTCCCGGTGGTGTTCCTGACCGGTGTCGTCCTGGCCGCCTTGGCTGCGTTCTTCGCGATCCGTCGATACCTGAAGGTGTGAGAGGGAACCGTGACCGGGCCGACTGGCAGTACACCAGCATCTCGTCAAGGAGGACGCGTGAACCGTCGACTGCGACGCAGGGGAGTGGCGACCGTTCTCGGGTCGGTTGCCATGTCGGGTCTCGCCCTGACCTTGATGCAACCCGCAGGGGCCGTGCCAGCGCGCAGTGTGCCCACTGACAACCTCGACGGCCAGGTGGCGGCCGCCGGCGATGATCTCAACGAGATCGACGCACAAGCCAGTGCCGCCCGCGACAAACTCAGCGCTGCGGAGGGGTCGCTGCCGGGCGCTCAGGCGGAACTGGCCTCGGCCCAGAGCGCGCTCGATCGTGCTCAGGCTGCCGAAGATGCTGCGGCCGCTGCGCTCAAGGAGGCGGAGGCCAAGGTCACCGCTACGAAGACCCGCATCGATGCTCTGCGCGGGAAGATCGAGAAGCTCAAGGTCGCCCTCGCATCGTTCGCCCGTCAGGTCTACACGAGCGGTGGGGACGCCGGCGAACTCGACATCCTGCTGAAGTCCGAGGATCTCGGGGACCTCACAGCGGCACTCGAGTCGGTCAACACCGTGTCGCGAGGCAAGAACGACGCGGTCACGGAGTTCGTGGACGCGAAATCGAAGTTGGACTCCGAACTGATCACGTTGAAGGATGCCGAGGCGGCCGCCCAGACGAAACGAGACGAGGCGCAGGCGGCCGTGTCGGAGGCCGAGGCGTCCGCTGCACGGGCGAGTGAGGCCAAGAAGAAGGTCGAGGAACTTGTGTCGGCGCGCAGTGCCGCGGTCACCGACCTTGAGGCGCGGCGCGGCGTCGTGCAGAAGAAGTTCGACGAACTCAAAGCTGCCCAGGAGGCGCAGCAGGCGAAACTGGCAGCAGCGGAAGCGGCTCGCCTGGAGAAGCTCGCCGCTGCGGAGCGAACCCGCAGCGGGCAGTCGACCGCCAGCGATGCCGGCAACTCGCAGGGCGACTCGAGCGCCCCGGCAGCCGACCCCCCGGCGCAGCCGACCACCGACGGTGGTGGCGGCGGCGGTGGTGGCGCGACCACCAGCGGCGGCTGGACCTGGCCGACCGACGGCAGTGTGGTGGGCAACGTGGGACCGCGCATCAACCCCTAGACCGGGAACGCTGGATGCCACACCGGTGTCGACATCGGGGCGGGTATGGGAACGCCGATCGTGGCTGCCCGCGCGGGCACGGTCATCGCGGTTGAGCCCGAGGACGGTGGACCGTACGGCAACCACATCACGATCGACCACGGCGACGGGCTGTCGACAATGTACGCACACATGTCGAGTTTCGCGGCCAGTGATGGCCAGGCAGTGACGGCCGGGCAGGTCATCGGATACGTGGGCTCCACCGGGTGGAGCACGGGACCCCATCTGCACTTCGAGATCCACGTCGGCGGCGTACCGTACGACCCGATGGGTTGGTTCGGTGGCGGCTCCCAGTCGCCCGCCTGCTGAGCGAAAAAGAGGTTTGCGATGTCGGTCAAGGTGGCGATTGCCGGGGCGGGCGTCGGAGGACTGAGTCTGGCCATCGCCCTCAGACGCATTGGTGTCGAGGCACGTGTGTTCGAGCAGTCGCCGGTCATAGGTGACGTGGGTGCGGGCATCGGTCTGTGGCCGGGGGCCCTGCACAGCCTGGAACGCATCGGTATCGCGGAGTGGTTCTGGGACCTGCCGGTCTGCCCCTTCGAGAAGGCGGAGACCTGCGCGCCGGATGGACGGCTCCTCGTGGGATTCGACGTCACGGGTGTCACGGGTGGTTGGGGATACGTGGTCAGGCGCACCGACCTGCATCGGGCGTTGATGGAGTCGTTGGAACCGGACCAGGTCACGTTGGGCACCGAAGTCGTCGGTGTGCGCCAGACCTCCCAACACGCGTTCCTCCAGTTCGCCGACGGGACGGAGGAGGCCGCGAATGTGGTGGTCGGTGCCGACGGGCTGCACTCGACCGTGCGCAGCGAGCTCTTCGGCGATTCCCCGCCCCGCTACAGCGGGGAGACCTGCTACCGCGGTATGGCTGAACTTGCCGTACCCGACAGCGGGGTGCTGCGCGAGGTGCAGGGCAACGGTGCCCGGGCAGCGGTCCATCCGCTCGACCCCGAACACGTCTACTGGTGGGCCACCCGACGTGCGCCTGCCGGTGAGGTGGAATCTCCGGAGCAACGAAGAGACAATGTGGCCCGGACCCATGCGGGCTGGAAGTTCGGCCTTCCGGAGGCCCTGGAACGAACGCCCGCGGAAACGATCCTGAAGAACGACCTCTACGACCGACCGCCGCTGCGCCGCTGGTCCGTCGGCCGGATCTCGCTGTTGGGCGACGCTGCTCACCCGACGACGCCCAACCTTGGGTTGGGTGGCTGCATGGCGATCGAGGACGCGGTCGTGCTGGCACGGTCCATGGCTGAGAACCCGGGTGATCATTCCGCTGCCCTGGCCCAATTCCACCGGGAGAGGGCCCGTCGCACTGCCCGCGTCGTCCGGATGTCCGCTATGTTCGGCAGGCTGGGTTCGCTGCGGAATCCGACCGCGATCCGTCTGCGGGAAGCATCCTTGCGGTATGCGCCCACCGCCCTATCGAAGCGCTCCTTCTCCGGGGTTGTGGGATTCGATCCAGGGCCGCTGCACACCTGAGCCAGTCGGTGAGGCCTGCCCTCCAATTCGCTCTAGGCATCCCCCGATCCCTGCGAGGCGCTGCACGAATCCATGGTTTTCGCCTCGTAGTCTCGGGTCCCAAGCGAACGATTCCGAGGAATGCACGGGGAGAACGGTTCATGGGTCAGACGTCACAGCGGTCACGACGCCTCCGCTACATTGCGCTGCTCACCGGCGGCGCGATGTTGACGGCCGGCTGTGCACTCGTGGCGGCGGATGCACAGGCGCCGAGCGACCCCGGGTCCCCGGGAGCCACCGTCCAGGGCTCCGACGGATCGCCAACAATCATCACCAACCTGGCGCCGCCCTCGGTGCCCGACGTCGACTGGAAACCCGTCGGTACACAGGTGGGTGGCAAGTCCGCGGCGTTTCTGGGGGAAGCCGACGACGGGCAGGTGGCTCTGCTGTGGCTGAACCCCGATCTGTTGAAGTTCCGCTTCGTGCCTGGCTACGACTCGCCGGGCGACGGGCCCAGGACCGCAGAGGACAAGGACTCCGCCACCTGGGTCCCCGACATGATCGCCGCCTTCAACGGCGGGTTCCTGCTCAAAGATGGCGCGGGCGGCTACTACTACAACGGCGAGACAGTGCGGGACTTGGAGGACGGCTACGGCTCGGTGAAGGTCGCCAAGGACGGCCGTCTGACAGTCGGCAGCTACGGCCGAGACATCAAGGTCGACCCCGACACGGCCGCTATCCGACAAAACTTGAAGCCGCTGATCGACAACGGCACCTCCCAGGCTTCGGATGATGATTCCCCCAGACGCTGGGGGATCGCTGACGGAAATGCGAGTCACGCCAAACGCTCCGCCGTCGGTCAACTCGCTGATGGCAGCATCCTGTTCGCCTACGGCAACAACGTGACTGCGGCCACGTTGGCCGACGCCATGGTGGGGGCCGGGGTCAAGCAGGCGGTGGCCCTGGACATGAACCTCACCTGGCCCACGGGCTTCTTCTACACCAGGGAGGACGGTCAGGTCATCGGTCACCGCATCCATCCCGAGATCATGCGGGAGCCGAGCACCTACTTGGACTCGTTCAAGAAGGACTTCTTCGTCGCCGATTCGAAGCTGCCGCTACCCAACAGCGGTGCGGCCGCCAGTTCGACCTCGGGGTCCTCGGGGTCGTCGGACTCCGGCAGTTCCTCCGGCACGTCAAGCCCGTCAGGCTCGTCCAGCCCCTGAGGCTCGGCGCCGCGGGAGCCGACCGCGTATCCTCAAGGCCTATGCCCAGGGAACGAGGACGAAAACTCATCGCGCAGAACCGCAAGGCGCGCCATGACTACGAGATCCTGGATACCTACGAGGCCGGAATCGTGTTGGTGGGCACCGAGGTGAAGTCGCTGCGTGCAGGCAGGGCAACGCTGGCCGATGGCTACGCGACGGTGGATGACGGGGAAGTGTGGCTCCGCGGTGTGCACATCCCCGAATACGACCCAGGCACCTGGACCAACCACGAGCCCCGTCGTACCCGGAAGTTGCTGCTGCACAAGGCCGAGATCGCGAAGCTGATCGGAAAAACCCGGGAAGGCGGACTGACGCTCGTTCCCTTGTCGCTCTACTTCAAGGACGGCAAGGCGAAAGTCGAGCTCGCGCTGGGCCGAGGTCGTCGTTCCTACGACAAGCGGCAGGCCATCGCGGAGCGGGAGTCCAAGCGTGAGGCCGACCGCGCCTTGGGCCGTGGCCGAAAGGGCATGGACTGACGTCGACCGCCAGGTGCGGGCAGTATGACCCCATGACATCTGTACGCGAGGCAGTCTTCGATCTGCTGCACAGCCATGACATGACCACTGTGTTTGGCAATCCGGGCTCCACGGAGATGCCCTTCCTCAACGATCTCCCCGACGATTTCCGCTACATAGTCGGCTTGCAGGAAGCCGCGGTGGTCGCCATGGCCGATGGCTTCGCGCAGGCCACGGGCAGACCAACCCTGGCCAATCTGCATTCCGGGCCCGGCGTGGGAAACGCCATGGGCAGCATCATCAACGCCAGGGCCAACCGAACGCCCCTGGTCATCACTGCGGGTTCGCAGGTGCGTCCGATGCAGGCCATGGAGGCCTGGCTCACGAATGTTCGAGCGACCGAACTGACAATGCCCGCGGTGAAATGGAGTGGTGAAGCCGCCCGTGCCGCCGACACCCCGGCCGTGATGGCGAGGGCGATCCACGAGGCAACGCTGCCGCCGCCCGGACCGGTATTCGTCTCGCAGGCGATGGACGACTGGGCCGGCGACGTCGTGGACGAGGAGGCCCGGCATATCGGGGCCAGGCGCGTCGGCGCGGGCGGTGCTCTCGATGCCGCCACCGTCAGGGCACTCGCCGAGCGGATAGATGCTGCGAAGGCACCGCTGCTGGTCGTCGGGTCGCCGCTGGACACGGAGGTGGGATGGCGTGACAGCGTCGCGCTTGCGGAGAAGTCGGGGCTCACCGTCATGGAAGCGCCCGTCGAGTCGCGCTGGAGTTTCCCCGGTTGGCATGAGAACTTCCGCGGGGTTCTGCTGCCCGGCATCGCGGCCGTCAGCGCCCAACTCGAACCCTTCGACCTGGTGATCGTGGTGGGGGCGCCAGTCTTCAAGTACTACCCCTACATGCCAGGTGAACTTCTTCCCGAGGGCACCCAACTAGTGCAGATCTCCGACGATCACAGTGAGGTGTCCCGGGCTCCGGTGGGCGATGCATACCTCGCCGATCCAACCCTTGCCGTGAGTGCCCTGCTGGCGGCCGTGGCAGAGCGCCCATCCCGGGTGTCCGGCGATCCGCAGACTCCGTTGGAGGGATCAGGCTCCTCGCCGCTGTCACCCGCTGACGTCTACGCCACCATGGCGGCGGTGGTTCCGGACGACCTGGCGGTGGTGTGCGAGTCGCCATCGAACCTGATGGTCATGTTGAATCATTGGCGTCCCACGAGACCGCGAAGCTACTTCTTCTCCGGCAGCGGCGGGTTGGGCTTCGGCACCTCAGCCACCGTTGGCGTGCAGTTGGGAATGCCCGACCGACCCGTGCTGGGGGTAATGGGCGACGGGGCACTGCAGTACTCCGTACAAGGTCTTTACACGGCCGCGTTGTACAACATCCCCGCCACGTATCTGGTGCTGCGCAACAACCAGTACGCGATCCTGAAATGGTTCGGCCAACTGGAGAACGCTCCCAAAGTGCCCGGACTGGACCTTCCGGGTATCGACGCGGTGGCGATCGCGGAGGGTTACGGAGTGCCCGGACGCACAGTCGACGACGCAACCTCCTTGGCCGACGCTTTGACCGAGAGTCTTGCCGCCGACGGTCCCCGATTGGTGCAGGTGGACATCGATGATTCCCGGTCCGTCATGTGACCTGGCAGCAAAACGTGAGGTGGTGCGCCTGAGATATGCCCTGGATGACTCTCGAGAAAGTCCCTCGGGGGTGGCACGGTAGGTTTCTCACCATGCGTTCTCTCGGATCGGCAATCGCGGCGGCATCGCTGATCGGCGGATTCGCTGTCGCCCAGGCCTCAGACAATCGAACTGCTGGTGGAGTCGTCTTGCTCCTTGGTGGAGCGGCCGCGGCCTGGCAGTGGTGGCGGGTTGCGGGTCCGGCACCGGCCGTTGCCAATGTGACGATCTTCGCCGCAGCGTTCGTCGGGTCACACCCGCTCGCCAAGCACATCGGTGCGTGGCCCTCGGTGTTGGCTGTATCCGCGGTCACGGCGGCAGCGACCTATGCGATCGCTTCACCCAACAGGCGTGCCCTCGAGGCCTGAGGTCTGTTGGGCGGAGGTCGTACGGCGTGGGCAACTCGACTTGTCTGATGGCCCACGCTGTCGGGAATGGCTGCGATTGTCCTCGGGTTAGACTGGGGGCATAACTCAACAGGGGGTGACAGGTTTCGACACCGGTTGCCGTGAAGAGAGAAGCGAGCCGAGGACCCACGGTTATCTCGCAAACGATCCGTGGAAAACAACAAGTGCCGATACAAAGCGCACTGACTTCGCTCTCGCTGCCTAAGCAGCTGAGCACCTAAGAAGTCCGTCAGACCGGGGACGTCTCCGACCCGGACCCTGGCGTCGACTAGGAGACTTGCCGAAGTCCCCCGCTCACGGGGGGAACAGGGACATCAATCAGTGAGGTAGGCCGCGTTCCCCGTTGTGCCACACGAATCGGGGAGGCCGAATCGCAGGATCGTGGCTGCGCTCGGAGAAGTCTCGGAACAGTGCCGATGGACGCGGGTTCGATTCCCGCCACCTCCACACGGGGCGGTTAGCCGAAAGACCGCCAACGGGTTAGCCGAAAAGATGCGTCTCTTCGGCTAACCCAATTCCTCGCTTCTAGTCCTGCAGCTGATCAATCTGAGGGACATGTGTGGTCGACACTGTTGTGAGATGGCCGTGTCCCGCGCGGCATGCGGAGTCGATTCGGGAAGCCTGAAGTGACCCTGTTTGTGGTGTCAGTCGGGTGAGTGGTCCTTGCCCGCTCTTGTAGTTCTCGCGGGTACTCGCGGCTGGCTACCTAGAGGTGGTGTGTGGGGGGCGGCGGCTCCTCGTCGGGAATGATCGCCTCCGCCCACCAGGCCGGAGGTTCGGGACGCGTGCTGTAGGTCAGTTCAACCTTCGACTCACCGGGGATGGCTACCGCCTGCGGGTCCGCCTGGACCTGCCGGGCTACGACGGCCTCGGGGGTGATGTTGAAGATGGTCAGGTCCTGCGTCTGCACGA
>CAYMPK010000006.1:0-2295 GCA_964392145.1 uncultured Actinomycetes bacterium
GTCGGTGTCGTTCCAGATCTCCTCGGCGGTGGTGCGCCGGTGGATCTCCGGGTTGGCCGGGTTCGCGAACTGTTGCGGCATCACATACTTCGGGTCGCTCTTGGCCAGGTTCTCTGCGGCTGCGATCGCCCCACCCATGCCGTCCGGGCCCGGGGTCAAGATCAGCTCGGCGCCGTAGGCGCGCAGCAGCATCCGCCGTTCCAGGCTCATCGTTTCCGGCATCGTCAGCACGATCTTGATCCCACGCGCCGCGCACACCATCGCCAACGCGATACCGGTGTTACCGCTGGTCGGTTCCACGATCACGGTGTCCTCATCGATCAGCCCCGCCTGCTGCGCAGCATCGATCATCGCCAACCCGATCCGGTCCTTCACACTCGCCGCAGGGTTGAAGAACTCCAACTTGGCAACCACCTCCGCCCCGGACTGCTCGCTGACCCCCCGCACCCGCACCAAGGGAGTGTTACCAATCAATTCGGTGATGTCATTCGCGATACGCATAGCTCGAGAGTGTACCGGTCGCCCGTCTTGATGACTTTGTCGGTAGTTCTACTAGAGATGGCGAGTCCCCTGTCGGTCGAGTCGAATCCGCCATCCCGCCTTGACGGTCTCTGCACTTGGGGCCACCCTGAGTGAATTGATGGCTGTCCCCGAGGATCACGCTCTCGGGGTCGAACTCGTGGAGTCGGAACCGTGACGAGGGTCAGCGGGTCTGACCCGGCACGCGGAGGGCAACGATGACCGTTTCCACCCCAACGAAGACGACGACCAAACATCCGGTCGCACGCTCCCTTCACGATGACTGCTGCGGGCCGCGGGGGAGAACGAATGCGACGTTGGCCGGGTCATTGCTGGAGTCCCCGCCGGCAGCACGACATCTGGGCGACGTGTTGGCGGATCGGCCGTCGGCGGACGCTCGTCGTGGTGATCGTGGACCGTACGCAGGTGCCACTGGCAGCCGGACGTCAGCAGGGGCGGCCAACCTCCTTGTGGTCGGTTCGATCGCGACCGGGAATCCCGAACAGCCGCTGGTCGATGCCATGGCCGTGCGTGATGGACGCATCATGGCTCTCGGTTCGGCGGCCGATCTGGACGGACTGCTCGATGCCGACACCGAACTCGTGGAGTCGGGGGACGGCGTTGTCATCCCGGGACTCATCGAACCGCACATGCACCTGTGGTCCACCGGGCTGTTCTACGGCTGGGTCGACTGTTCACACAGCGCCAATGCGCGCTTCGACGATGTCGTGGCCCGGCTCGCCGAGGCCGCTGCCAAGGCCCCGGCGGGTGAGTGGGTCTGCGGCGAACTCTTCGATCCGAGCCTCTTTCCTGGGGAACCGGAACTCACCGCCACGATCCTGGACGCGATCAGCCCCGACAACCCGATGGCCGTGACGAACGCGTCGATGCACTACATCTACGTCAACTCGAAAGTGTTCGAGATCGCGGGCATCACCGCCGAGACGCCAGATCCTCCTGGCGGCACCTTCTACCGTGCGGACGGCAAACTGACCGGCGTCGTCGGTGAACTCGCGGGACTCATGGCGATAGCGGCGCACATCCCGCGTAAGTCACAGGAGGACTATGCGGCCGCCCTGCGATCCATCATGCAGGTCGCGGCGTCCAAGGGCGTGACCTCGATGCGGGAGGCTCTAACGGGCCAACTCCTTGGCACCGGCGAAGTCGCGATGCTCCACGCCATGAACGCCGCCAAGCGGTTCCCCACCCGCATCTCCACGGCCCAGTCCGCGCTGGTCGGCAACGAGAAGTGGGCTGAGGCGGGAGTCACTCCTGGCGAGGGTGATGACATGGTGCGGGCTGTGGCATGGAAAGTGCTCGCCGACGGCTCCAATCAGGGTCGATCTGCCTATCTGCGCGAGAACTATCTCGGGGGAATGGGTGGCACCGGTGAGGTCAACTACACCTTGGCACAACTGACGTCCTACATCCGGGAAGGCCACGAGGCGGGCTGGCAGGTCATGGCGCACGCGAACGGGGACGCCGCCATCGACCTTGTTCTCACCGCCTACGAGGGAGTGCTCGCGGACGTCGAGCCCCATGACCTGCGGCACCGGATCGAGCATGTCGCGATCGGACATCCCGAGCACTTCACCAGGATGGCGAGAGTCGGGGTATCGCCCAGCTTCCTGGCCAACCACATCTACTACTGGGGTCGGGTGCTGCGAGACAACATCATCGGCCCCCACCGGGCGGCCGGACTGCATCGAATGAACTCGGCTGTGCGGAACGGACTACGAGTCTCCCTGCACAGTGACTACAACGTGAGTCCGATGC
>CAYMPK010000006.1:2305-8621 GCA_964392145.1 uncultured Actinomycetes bacterium
GCTGCTGGCGCGAACGGCGGTGCTCCGGCAGACACAGGAGGACGGCGACGTGCTCGGTCCGGACGAACGGGTGGACCCGATGATCGCTCTCCGGGCGATCACGTCCGATGCGGCCTGGCAGATCCATGCGGACGACCGCGGGACCCTGGAGGTCGGCAAGTTGGCCGACTTCGCGTTGGCGTCCGCCAATCCGTGGCTGACCGATCCTGAGGCGTGGCCGGAAATCACCATCGAACAGACCTGGCTGGGCGGGGAAGTGGCGTGGCAGGGCTGACTGCCGAACCGACCGGCGAACCGACCGGCGGACCGGGCGCGGTGCGGGCGTCGTCTGCCGGGATCGTGTTCGTCGGGCTCTTGTCGGGTATCCAGACCTCCGATCCGAACATCGCGGCCACCGCCCTCGTCAGCGCCAGCCGCGGGCTGAAGATGACGAGCGGGCAGACCTCCATCGCGGCCAGCATCTTCACCATGATGATGGCCGCCACGGTGATCTCGACCGGCCTGCTGGCAGACCGGATCGGGCGCCGCAAGGTGCTCATGTCTGCGCTGGTCATCGCCGCCTTCGGTGATGTGCTCGTCACCCTCTCGCCCCACTTCCTGACTTACGCCGTTGGCCGCGGGTTGGCAGGAATCGGGCTGGGTGCCGTCTACGGGGCGTCGTTTGCGTATGTCAATGCGCTGGCGAAGCCAGGCCGGCTGGCCGCGGCGCTGGGCCTGTTCACGGCCGCCGGGGCCCTGGCCATGGTGGGAATGAGTTTCGTCGGTGGTGCACTGGCCGCACAGAACTGGCGCTACGCATTCCTGCTCGTACCGTTTGCCGCACTTATCGGATTGGCATTCGTCCCGAGGATCCTGCCGAAGGAGCGGCCCCTCGGACAGGGCAAGCCGGACATCCTGGGTCAATTGCTTCTGGGCCTCGGCGTGATCGGAGTTCTCTACGGGATCAGCCATGCCGCCGACGGACTCACGAAACCGCTGACGTTGATCCCGCTCGCGACCGGAATCGTCCTCCTCATCGGGTTCTTCTTGTCGCAACATGTTAGGGACCACGCCTTCTATCCAGTGGCGATCTTCCGCAACCCCATATTCATCGGAGCTCTGTGCGCCGGGTTCGTCTACAACTTCGGTCAGGCCGCTTCGTTCCTGCAACTCGCCAACATCTGGCAGTACATCGGGGGGTTCGGGGCGTTTCAGGTAACCCTCGCCCAACTGCCCTATCTGGCCACCGGGATCCTGGCCGCACTGCTCGTCGGGCGCTGGATGTCCAACGGGCTGCCGACCAGTTCCACGGTGCTGCTGGGGGCCGTCCTGACGGCCCTCGGTTTCATCTCGTTGCTGCTGGTGCATCGAGGTGGCACGTTCCTGACGTTCGTGCCGGCGCTGGTTCTGATCGGGGGCGGCACGGTCATAGCCTCGTTGCCGTTCGGCAGCCTGATCATCTCGACTGCGCCGTCGGCCTACTACGGCCCGGTGACGTCGTCGCGCACGACAATCGGACAGTTCGCCTACGCACTGGGTATCGCTGCCGCGACCGTGAGCATCGACAAGCTCACCTTGGGTGGCACCGTTAACAGACTCCAGGAAGCTGGAGTACCGCCGAGCCAACTGGGGACGGGCCTGGACGCTGTGACGGGCTACGGCTCGACTGGGGCTTCCCCTTCGACCGCCTTAGGACGACAGGCCCTGTCCGCCGCCAACAGTTCGTATCACGTCGCCTTTCACATCACGATGGTGGCCGCCGGGCTGCTGTGCCTGCTCATCGGATTCATCGGGTTCCGGCTCCTGCGGAGAGTCGGCGCTCCTGGGCAGCCTGCCGTGTCCGAGGCCGGCCAACCGGTCCCTATAGTCGAACCGTGAGTACATCAGCGGACGGATCGAACCAGCTCCAGGGTTTCGCCGGCACCAGTTCGTACCTGACGAATCCGGCTCTCGAAGCGGCGGTGGCCTGCGCGCTGGTCCTGCAGAAGCCCCTGCTCGTGAGAGGAGAGCCCGGAACCGGCAAGACCCTGCTCGCCGAGGCGATCGCGGAGGCCGAGGGCCTCGAGCTGATCACCTGGAACGTCAAGAGCACCACGCGGGCGCAGGACGGGCTGTACCACTACGACACCGTGCAGCGGCTCTACGACAGTCGGTTCGGCGACAACGATGTACGCAACATCAGGGACTACATCCACATGGGTCCGCTGGGCCGCGCTTTCCGGTCGGAGCAGCGGGTGGTGCTGCTCATCGACGAGATCGACAAGGCCGATATCGAGTTCCCCAATGACCTCCTTCACGAACTCGACCGGATGAGGTTCACGGTGGCTGAGACGGGTGACGAGATCGTCGCGAACCAGCGACCGATCGTTGTCATCACCAGCAATGCGGAGAAGGAACTTCCCGACGCCTTCCTTCGCCGCTGTGTGTTCCACTTCATCGATTTCCCGGATCGCGAATTGATGGCGGAGATCGTGGAGGTTCATCATCCCGACCTGGACGACCAGTTGGCGCAGCAGTCCCTGGACGCCTTCTATGCAGTTCGAGGAATGGAGAGACTGCGCAAGCGGCCCAGCACGAGTGAGCTGGTCGACTGGATCGCCGTACTGCGCGCACGCGGTGTGACCACTGTCGATGTCTCCGCCAGTACGCCCTTTCTGGGCACCCTGCTGAAGAAGGAGCAGGATCTAGAAGCGTTCGCCGACCAGGTCAGCGGCCGGTCGCGGCCGAGGTTCGGACGGTAGGACCAAGTGTTCATAGGGTTCATCTACCGACTCCGCGACGCCGGTGTTCCGGTGGGTGTGGCAGAGGCCCTGACCCTGGCTGAGGGGATGTCGGCAGGTGTGCACGGCAACAGTCTCTCCGGCTTCTACTACGCGGCCCGCGCGATCCTGATCCACCATGAGGGCCATCTCGACGCCTTCGATCAGGCCTTCCTCGCCGAGTTCGCAGACGTGCCGGAGGCGGTCGCCGAACTCAAGTCGGAGATCGAGCAATGGCTTGACGCTGCCCGCGAGCGCCCGGAAGTCTTCGAGCGGCTCGCAGGTCCGACCAGTGAACAGCTACAGGAGTGGCTGCGGCTGTTCGAGGCGCGCCAACTGGAGCAGACTGAGCGACATGACGGTGGCAACTACTGGATCGGCACCCAGGGTGCGTCGCCGCACGGCCAGGGCGGATCGGCTGCTGCGGGTCTGAGCACGGGTAGCTCAGGCGGCGGACGTGCGGCCCTTCATGTTGCCGATGCCCGCAATTACCGGCCGTATCGATCCGATGTCACCTTGGACATCCGGCAATTCGAGGTTGCCCTGCGCCGCCTTCGGGCATTCGTTCGGGAGGGGGCACATGTCGAGTTGGATATCGAACGAACCATAGACGAGACCGCCCGCAATGCCGGCGACATCGAGATCGTGGTTCGGCCCCCGAGCAGGCCCGACACGCACCTGCTGCTCATGATCGATGTTGGCGGTTCGATGTATCCCTACTCGGAGTTGATGTCGCAGCTGTTCAGCGCCACCAAGAAGGCGACCCACTTCAAGGACCTCAGGACCTTCTACTTCCATAACTGCGTGTACGGCAAGGTCTACGAGACCGACCACTTCACCGACCCGATCTGGGTATCCGACCTGATGCGTCGCTACCCGGGCCACTACAACTTGATCATGATCGGCGACGCCTTCATGGCCGACTACGAACTGGGCATGCGGGCACCGCTGTCGCCCGGCGATCGTGCGGGGATCGCCGGAATCGAGTGGCTTCACATGTTGGCCCACCACTACCCACAGAGTGTCTGGCTCAACCCGGAGAACGCGTCGCGCTGGCGCGGCACCACCATCGAGCGGATCGGCAGCGTGTTCGACATGTACCCGATGACGATCGATGGCATCACCGATGCGATGGCACGGCTGAACCGAGGATCCCGGGCTCGTCGCTAGATGCCGCGGAGCAGGCCCACTGCCATGCCGTTGCGCTCCCGGGGTGCTCGTGCGCGATGGCGCTCGTGACATGCTGGTGGGGATCCAACTCGGGTCTCTTTCGTGGGGCGAGCATCAGGAGTTCCAGCATGGCAACTGGTAGTGGTAATCGCGGTGGTAAGCGCGGCCCGTCGCAGTTGGAGCGGGTGTTGGTCTTCGGTATTCCGATTCTGATCGCCGTGGTCGTGCTGTTCTGGCTGTATCTCACCCATCGCAAGTAGGCGGCGGAGAATTCCTGACCAGAGGACGCTGACGCTGTCCGGAAGACGTGGCGGCTACGGCACGGCAGTCGGTGTGGGTGTTGCTTTCGGGGCGGAGGGAGCGGGAGTCGGTGTCGCGACGCCGACCGCCGCGATGAGGCTGGCTGCCTGCTGCGGGGTGATCGTCCCCGCCGCGACCGCCCGATCCAGCAGCGCCTTCAACTGCGTGGCGTCGGGTCCGTCGCCACGCGCCATCCGCGTCTTCAACCGCTCGACCTGTGCCTGATTCAGAGAACCGTCGGGGTTGAAGAACCGCTGTGCCAGGCGCTGGCCGCGGGTCTGACCCTGGTCTCGACCGGCGTACGGATCGCGGTCGCCCTGCATCGATCCCTGACCCCGGCTGCCGCCGGACCCCCAACTGTTCGTGAGGCCCCAGGCGCCGAATCCGAGCGCGAGCATCCCTGCGAAGAGCGTCGTGATGGCCAAACCGATCGTGGCGATCATGAAGATGGTGGAGCGTTGTCGAGCCTTGAGATAGGCAGCCCGCCAGCCTTCAGGCGGCTCCACTTCGCCTGGGGTGGTCGGGTTGAACCCGCCCACCGGTGGGCTGCCAGCGGGCGGAAAAGCCGGCCGCGCCTGCGGCGTGCTCACTGCGGTCCCGGGCGGTGGCGTGTATTGGGGCTGGTTCTCGGTCACGACCCCAGCATGTGCCCCGGGGGGTGCGATTGCCAAGGGCATCGGGGCTTCTGGGTGTAAGGGCAATGTTCGGATACCGGTTGCGGGGTGCGGAAGTCGCAGCGGAGGCTGTCCGGTGCCCATCGCGAGTGAGACAATCGGAGATACGCAGAATGCGTCTCAGCGAGCACGCATGGCACGCATCAGGTCCACGACGACCCAAGATCGGAGCCGCGGCATGTCCGCCCCCCAGCATGCGACCGATCCGGCGCGTCCCCGCGCCGGTCTCCGCCGTGGCCGGCTGATCGCTGCCGGGATTGCCCTGGGTGCCGTTGCGTCGTTGGCGATACTGGGAGCCGCACAACTCGCCTCCGAGCCCGTAGGTGCGCAGGTGCCAGGTGCGCGGGAGACCGTGGTGGAAGCGGCTGGCGTCTCCCAGCATGTGGCGTGCCAGGGGACTGGTGGCCCGACGGTGGTGATCGTGAATGGTCTGGGCGCCGATTCCTCGGAGTGGAACGACGAAATGCCCTCCCTGGCGGAGAAGTCCAGGGTGTGCGTGGTTGACCGGGCGGGCACAGGAGACTCCCCCCAACGGCAGAAGAACACCAACGGTCCGGTCGAGAACGCCGATGAGTTGCTGGCGGGTCTAGCGGCCGCGGGTGAGCGCGGTCCGTACGTGTTCGTCGGTTGGTCCTACGGAGGTGTGGTCTCACTGGTCGCCGCAAAGGATGCGGTCCAAAGCCCGTCGCGCGATCAACTCGCTGGCTTGGTGCTGGTCGATCCCTCGCTACCTGAGGAATACCGCACCATCGATACGCATGGCTGGGTGGAGGGTGGAATACCTCTGAACATGCCCGCGGGTGAAGCCGCCGTCGCCCAACTCAACCTCGGCGACGTGCCGGTCGTGGTGCTGGAGGCAGGTCAGCCCCTGCCGAAACCGGCCGACGAGAAGTATCAGCACGAGCGGCTGCAAGCGCTGGCTGAGATCTCCACGAACTCGGTCTTCGGCACGGTGCCCGATTCGCCCCACGACATCGCCGCCTATTCACCCCGCTCCATCGTGACGGCCGCATCGGCAGTCATCGACTCCTATCGGCGCGACAACGCGCCGCTGGGGCAGTGCCCGAGCGACTTCGCCGACAATGCGATCGTGTGTGAGTGAATTCAGACCTTGAAGGTCATGTCTAGGTAGTCCGAGGAGTCCGGCACATGCGAGCAATTCAGGTTCTGGCCACGGATGGTCCGGAGGCGCTCGAACTCGGGCAGGCCCCGACTCCGGTGCTCGGCGACGGGCAACTGCTCATCGAGGTTCACTCCGCGGGGGTGTCGTACCCGGACCTCCTGCTCAGTCAGGGTCGCTACCAGATCTCACCCCCGCTGCCTTTCGTCCCCGGCTCGGAGGTGGCGGGGGTCGTGGCCGGGCGAGGAGCCGCAGAACACCCCGACGGCGGCCTCGTCGCGACCTATACCGATATTTCGGCGCGCGTCGCCGCG
>CAYMPK010000006.1:8631-11746 GCA_964392145.1 uncultured Actinomycetes bacterium
CTTCCACGTCGGTGACCGGGTCTGCGCGTTCACCTTTCTCGGCGGATTCGCCGAGCTGGCCGTTGTCGCTGCGGACAACACCCATCTGCTTCCGGATCACGTGTCGTTCGACGTCGGCGCCTCGCTCCCGATGAACTACCTGACCGTGCAGTTCGCCTTGGGTCGGCGCGGGCGTCTGGCCGCCGGCGAGTCGGTGCTGGTGCATGGGGCAGCCGGCGGGGTGGGCACGGCCGCCATCCAGTACGCACGCTGGCGCGGGGCGACAACGATCGCCGTAGTGTCGTCCGAGGCCAAGGCCGCGGTTGCACGGGAAGCCGGCGCGGATGAGGTGGTGACCGCCGACGGCTTCCTCGACCAGGTTCGCGAGCTGACCCGCGGTCGTGGTGTGGACGTTGTTGTCGATCCGGTGGGAGGGGAGAGGTTCACGGACTCGCTCCGCAGTTTGGCGCCGGAGGGGCGACTGTTGGTGATCGGATTCACGGCCGGTGAGATTCCCTCGGTCAAGGTCAACAGACTGCTCTTGAACAACCTCGATGTGGTCGGGGTCGCGTGGGGGGCACTTGCTTTCGGTCGACCCGGCTTTCTGGCGGAGCAGTGGGCTGAGCTGGCGCCTGGAATCGCCTCGGAAGCGCTCGCACCTCCCGTCGGGCAGCGGTTTCCGTTGGCCGAGGCAGGCGCTGCGCTGGCCTCGCTGGCCGAGCGGCAGGCTCTGGGCAAGGTCGTCTTGGACATGGATCGCTGATGGCAACCATCCCCGGCCAGCGCTGGTTCATCGGAACGGCTTCGGTAGTGATGTTGGCGGCCTGTTCCGCCTCCGGCGCCGGTGGAGCCTCGAGTCCTGTCAGCGATGCCCCCTCTCCCACGACCTCGAACGCGGTACCGACCGAGGTGCCTTCCACGGAGAGCAGTCCGGCCACAACGTCCGCTGAGCCCTCCGCGTCCTCGCCCGCCGCCTCAGCTGGCTCGGCCTCCAGCGCCACGGGTGCAGGGCCAGTCGATTCCCGAGGGGGATTGGCTCCGGCTCCTACCCCTGATCAAGTGCTGGCTGCGGTCAAGGCGTCAGGCGTGAAGCTCAAGGTCGAGGATGGGTGGAACGCGGAATGGGATCTGCCCAGCAGGCAGGCCGACTGGCATCCGGTCGGAGTGATGCTGCACCACACCGGAACAGCGGTCGCCGGCAACGCGCCGTCCGAGCAGTTCCTGCTGGACTTCGATCAACCGCTTCAACTCACGCGCTACGACGGGTTGCAGGGCGGAACCCGTGGAGCGAACTTCCTCGTCGGTCGCGACGGCACGGTCTACTTCATGCGCGCCACCCGGGGACCGCACGCCGGCACCGGGGATGAAATGCGGCTCGGGGACGATGTCATCGAGGCCGACAACGGTAACGGCCGCCTGTACGGAATCGAGATCGAGAGCGCGGGTACTTCCGGCGAGATCCACCCCACCGCGGACTTCGTCGATGGGTTCGGCGAGCAGCAGGTGACTGCGACGGCCAAACTCACCGCTGCGTTGCTGACGCTTATCCATCGCGACGTCAACCATGTGATCGATCACAAGGCCTACGCCGGCGGTCGCAAGGACGACCTGGTCGGAGACATGGTCGAGACCTTCAGGCAACGGACGGCCGCCTACCTGCCGCGCTGAGAGACGTTTGGGCGCTGAGGGCCAACTTGGGCGGGGCTCACGCCGGGAGTCGCCGCCACACCACCGAGGCAGCGAGAGGCGGTTCGGTTTCTGTGACATCGGACCTCAGGAAACGGGTCATCAGTTCGCTCACGGTCGTCCGCCCTGGGTCCGGGTTCTCGGCTCCTCCGCAGAGCCGGCGGCCCAAAGACCGACTGCGACCGTCGAGAATGTCCGCGTGGCCGAGTTGGTCGACAACGACATGCGCGGCCGCTGGGGTCGCCCGCGCAAACTGGTCGTGGTTCACAGCTGTCGGGGCGCACCGACCGCCGAGACCGGCGCCGATGATCACGGTGGGGATCGTGAAGACCGCCGGCCTTGCGGTGGCATCAGGCGCGCTAGGCGTCCGACTGGAGCCGTCCACCGGGTCGACGAGGATGAGACCGGCCAAGAGGTCGTCGCCCTGCTCAGCGAACAGGTTGGCGCACCGCCATGCCGCTTGGCCGCCGCGGGAGTGCCCCGCCAGCCAGATCCGATGTGCGCTGCCGGTCGTGTGAAGTTCCGAGATGCGCTGCGCAGCGGCCCGTGCCTCCTGTTCGCAGCTGACCCGTCCAAGCAGTGTCGCCGGACTGCGCCGGTACAGCGCTGGGGTGAGCACATTCACCCCGGCTCCAGCCAGCGGTGCGAGCAATCTGGCGTAGGCCGAGGGCGCGATCATGAACCCCGCCAGGAACACCAGCAGGTCATCGCTGGCGGGAGCCGGTGCCGACGGGGCCATGTCAGACGGCCGAACTGCGCGGCACCACGACGCAGGGGACCTCGGCTCCGTGCACGATGCGATAGCTGACGTCGCCAAGGAAGACTCGGCGCAGAAGCCCACTACGCCCCGACCCAACCATCAGGATGTCCTCGTCGCGCCAGTCGACCTTGGCGAGCGCGCTCGCCACGTCGTTGGCCCGGATGACCTGGGTCGTGACTTCCACGCTTTCGGGACAGGCGTCGACGGCTCGGGTGAAGGCCTCGGCCGCTTGCCCTTCCATCCGGTCGAGTTTGTCCTCCTCGGCCTCCCTGCTGATCGTTCCGCCGTAGATGCGACTCACGCGCTCGAGGATCGTTATCAGGTGCAGAGAGGCCCCACTCGCCTGGGCAGTCCGGGCAGCCGCCGCCAGCGCCCGTTGGCCATCGGCTGTCCCCTGATAGGCGACCACGAGCCGGGTGAACCGCTTCGGAGCCCAATCGGCGTACCCGGGTGGGGCGATGAGCACCGGCACCGGTGAGCCGTGGAACAGCCGATCGGCGGTCGTACCAGCAAAGAGGCGGCGCGCGACGCCACCGTGGGCCGACCCGATGACTATGCCGATGGCGGAGGACGCTGCCGCGGCGTCGGTCAGCCCCTCGGCGTTGGACGGTTCGGCAACGCTCAGATAGCGCGCACCGGGCGGGTCGTCGGCGGCCAGTCGAGCCCACGCGAGCACCTCGTCGCTGCGGG
>CAYMPK010000006.1:11756-27059 GCA_964392145.1 uncultured Actinomycetes bacterium
GGCTCCGCCCGGGAAGTCGAAGTCCGTCGGGTAGACGTTGACGAAGACGGGTTCGGCGCCAACTGTGGCGCAGGCCGCCAGACCGAGGGCGATCGCCGACTCGCTGGAGTCGTCCTCGCCTCGCGTCCCGATCACGAGGGTATCCATCGCCCAACTCCCGTCCCGTGCGCCGCCCACCCGCCGTTGAATCCGTCAGGGACCCGCGGAACACGCTCCCCGTCTACTACCGTAACTCTGACGGATGCTTTTGAGCGGTGCTCGCCGATTGCGGCTGCAACCGATGCATCGCCGCGACGAGGGAGGGCGCATGGCAACCTCCCTCACACGCAGCCTGTTCCGGGTCAAGTCGCCCGATGCCCTGCTGTACGAGGCCAGCGGCGCAGACACGGAATCGCCCCACCTGCGTAGATCGATGGGCGTCTTCGCGCTGACGCTCTTCTCGGTCGGCTCGATCATCGGTACCGGAATCTTCATCGTGCTCGGCACGGCGGTACCCAAAGCCGGACCGGCGATCGTGGTGGCCTTCCTGCTGGCCGCCATCGCATGTATGTTCTCCGCCTTGTCGTACGCGGAGCTCGCCAGTACCATCCCGGTGTCCGGTTCCAGTTACTCCTACGCGTACGCGACGCTGGGGGAGTTCGTCGCGTGGGTCGTCGGCTGGTGCTTGATGTTGGAGTACGGCCTAGCCGTGTCCGCGGTCGCTGTTGGTTGGGGCCAGTACCTCAACGCCTTCCTGGTCGACGCGATGGACATGCAGCTACCGACCGCCATCATCGCGCCGCCCGGCGGCGGTGGCGTTGTGAACCTCTCAGCCGTGCTGGTCATCGCGCTGTGTTCGGCGTTCCTCATCCGTGGCACGTCGGAGTCGGCCAAGCTCAACTCGGCGATGGTCCTGCTCAAGATCGCCATCCTGCTCTTCTTCTGCGTGGTGGCGTTCTCGGCGTTCACCCCCGGGAACTTCGCGCCGTTCGCGCCGCTCGGCCTGGCCGGTATCGGAGCCGCGGCCGGGAAGGTGTTCTTCTCATTCATCGGCTTCGACGGTGTCTCCACCGCCGGCGAGGAAGCGAAGAACGCGTCCCGTGACCTTCCGATCGCCATCATCGCGTCCCTGGTCATCGTGGCAACTGTCTACGTGCTCGTGGCGGTCGCGGCCATCGGTGCGCAGCCCTGGCAGAGCTTCCAGGGCAGTGGTGAGGACGCGGTGCTCGCGCAGATCGCCGGCAAGGTGACCGGAGGTTCGTGGGCACCCATCATCATCGCTCTGGGGGCTGTGGTCTCGATCTTCTCCGTCGTGCTGGTGACCATGTACGGCCACACCCGCATCTTGTTCGCCATGGGTCGAGACGGCCTGCTGCCCAAGGTCTTCACGACCGTGAGTCCGCGAACCCAGACGCCGGTGTGGAACACGCTGATCGTCACCATCGTCGTCGCGTTGCTGGCGGCCTTCGTCAGTCTGGACCAGCTGTCGGACGCGACCAGCATCGGGACGCTGGTGGCATTCATCGTGGTGAATATCGGCGTCATCGTCCTGCGACGGACCCGACCCGACCTACCGCGGAAGTTCAGGGTCCCATGGGGTCCGATCCTGCCCGTGTTGGGAATCGTGTTGAACGTGTACCTGCTCACCAGCCTGGGTCACGTCACCTGGGTGGCATTCGGGGTCTGGATGGTGCTGGGCCTGGCCATCTATTTCGGATACGGACGTCGCCGGTCAAAACTCAACACCCACCCGGATGAGATAGGTCCTCACGGGGCACGCGACTAGCCGGTGGGGCACGTACGGATCCTCTCGTGTACCTTAGGTAAGGCATACCTAAGTTGGGCCGGTTGCACGGGCGAGTCGATGGAGCCGGATAGCGTCTGGACACGGCGCGCACCCCAACTTGGGCGAGGGCCGAAGGGCCAGGAACAGGGGATCATGTGCTGTCGAACTACCTGATCGGTTTACGTGAGGGCCTGGAGGCCTCCCTTGTCGTGGGGATCCTCATCGCCTACCTGGTCCGCACCGGAAACCGCGACAAGATTCGGCTGGTCTGGTTCGGTGTGCTGGCGGCAGTGGTGCTCTCCCTCGTATTCGGCGCGGCGTTGAGTTTCACGAGCGCGGCCATGAGCTTCCGAGCTCAGGAGGCCTTCGGGGGAGTCCTGTCGATCGTGGCCGTGGGTTTCGTCACCTGGATGGTCTTCTGGATGAAGTCCGCAGCGCGCGGGCTGAAAGGCGAACTCCACGGCCGACTGGACAAGGCGCTGGCGGCGGGCGGTTTCGCCCTGGCCGTCGTCGCGTTCGTCGCGGTCGTGCGGGAAGGGCTCGAGACGGCACTGTTCCTTTTCGCCGCTGCCAAGGCCACGGGCGAGAGCGCAGTGCCGTTGTTGGGTGCCACTCTCGGCCTGGGGACGGCGGCCTTCCTCGGTTGGTTGATCTACCGCGGCGCACTGAAACTGAACCTCGCGACCTTCTTCAAGTGGACCGGCGCCGCATTGATAGTCGTCGCGGCCGGCGTTCTCGCCTACGGAGTGCACGACCTGCAGGAGGCTGGTGTGCTCCCCGGTATCTCCTCCCTGGCCTGGGACATCTCGGCGCAGATGCCGCCGTCGAGTTGGTATGCGTCGCTGCTGCGCGGCACCATCAACTTCACTCCGGAGACAACCTGGCTGCAGGCCTTCGCCTGGTTGGCGTACATCATCCCCGTTATGTACCTCTACTTGCGTCCGGCACCGAAGAAGTCCCCGGTGACCGCCCCGAGCGAGGTCAGCGCCAGTGCGTGACTTCGGCCTTAACCTGTCGCTCCCGCAGGATGACGTCACAAAAGAGAGGACCCGAATGTCGGCCCATCGCACCGTTGTAGCTCTCGCGCTGGTAGTCACCCCGGTAGGTCTGCTTGTGGGCTGCGGGGACGGTGGGTCGTCCGCCAGCAGCACGTCGTCCAAGCCGACCTTCAGTTCAGTTCCCACGAGCGACGTGAAAGTGCAGGCGACCGACAGTGCTTGCCAGCTGAGTTCCTCCACCCTTACCGCCGGGAAAGTGACCGTGACAGCCACCTCGAGCGCCGGCAGTGAGACCGAGGTCTATCTGTACGGCCAGGAGAACGGCCAGTACACCAAGGTGATGGGTGAGGTTGAAGGTCTCACAAGCGGTCTGACAAAGGCCTTCTCCGCGGATGTGCCGGCAGGAACCTACGAACTCGTGTGCAAGTCAGACGGCAAAGAACTGCGCGTCCCGGTCACCGCCAAGTGACATCGGGACGCGCAGTTCCGAGGCGGTGCCGTTACTGCGTCGGGGCTGCTTCCGGGCTCTGAGCCTGATCGCTGCCGGTAGTGGCCTGGTCGCCACCCGCGGCAGACTGATCGCCCTGCTGCAGCTTCCAGCTGATGTTGCCGTCTGAGTCGGTCACCGTCACGACGACCGTGCCCGTCTGAGAAGCCCCGCTCGCACTGGTTCCGGAAACGGTGCAGTCGAAGGTGGCTTGCGGTGCGGCCACATAGATTCCGTTAGTGGCCCCCTGCGGCTCGCACGTCGTCTTCCAATCCCCGGGGATCTGTTGGGCGAGCTGCTCGGAGATCTTCGTCTGCGCCTTGTCCAGGGACAGGAACGCCTGCTCGGACTTGTAGGACACGTTGCCCTTGTCGTCATTCTGGGTGACCGCGAGGTTCACCTGCTGGCCATTGACGGTGGCCGAGCATTGAAAGGTGCCGCCCTGCTGGGGCTTGATGTCGCTCGGGCAGGACACCGTGACCTGCGCGCCGGGCGCGACCTCGTTGATCTTCGCCGTGATCGTGTCCTGAAGCTTCTGGGCGTCCAGATTGGAGCTGCCACAGGCTGCCAACGTGACTCCCGCCAGGGCGACTGTGACGACCCCGACACTCCGACCGACCGTGCGTCGGGCCCTAGGACTGCGCGTTCCGATGCTCATGTTCATCCCCATCTCTTCCGGCTGTCGCCGAAGCGTTCCTGAAGGCCGGGCGGGACGCCCGCAACCCACTTCGCTGCAGCCTAGCGCCGAAGGTTATGGGCTCCCAAGCATCTGGGCGCGCGTCCCAACGCTGGGTCGACTGACATCGATGGGTGGAAATCGCACGAAAGGACGAGATATGACCTGGGTCACACTTCGCGGGGTAACCGTGCGTGATTCCCCTTGGGCGTTTTCGCCCAATCAGGGCATCAGGGGTCAGCCGAAAGGACTATCCACAGGATGTCCCCACTGTGTACAACCCGCGCATGGTGCCCCCATGGCTAGCCTGGGCGTATGCAGACCGTTGAGTTGGGTCCTGAGAATGGCTCGTTGACGTTATCCACAGGGGTGGAGGGCAGCGCAGCCCGCATGGGCCATGCGCTCACGCTGGAGTTCGACGATTGGCGTGCTGAGGTCGGCTTTGACGGTGACGCGCCGGTGGCTGTGAACATCACGATCGACGTGGCCAGTCTTCGGGTGGTGAAGGGCTCCGGCGGTTTGAAACCCCTCAGCGACGGCGACCGCCGAGCCATAGTCAAGAACGCCCTGGGCGTCCTCGATGCCAAACGACAACCGGTAGCAACCTTCGGCAGTACGTCGCTCGATGCTGATGCGCAGGCATACGTCCTCACCGGGACCGCCACCATCGCGGGAGTGGAGAAAGCTGTGGAAGCCCATGTGACCGCCGACGACGAGGGTGATCACTGGAGTGTTGCGGCCGAGGCTACGATCCGGCACTCCGATTTCGGGCTCAAGCCCTACAGCACGATGCTGGGGGCGCTCCGGGTGGCTGACGAGGTGCAGATCGGGTTCGAGGCCGCGATCGGCAAGTAGTTCCCCGGGTGTTCAGTTGCCCGCAGCTGCGAACCAGGCGATCAGCACAACAACTGCAATCGCGTACAGCACGAGGCCGGCTATGCCCAGCCAGAATCCCCATGTTGCGAGGTTCTTGTTCGTCGCCAGTCCCTGATCGGCTTTCTTCCGGCCGATCACGCCGAAGATGATCGCCAGGACCGGTGCAGCGACGAAGAGATAGCCGAGAAGCGGAATGAAGTAGGCGCAGGGCAGCACGCTCACGATGCCTAGGATCAGCGCCGCCGTGCCGAAACCGTTCTGCGGCGGTGGGCCGGTTGGGTAGGCGACCTGACTCGGCGGTGGTGGCATAGGCAGCGGCGGCAACGCACCGGCGGCCGGGGGTGGTGGCGGAGTAGGAGCCGCAGGGGGAACCGGAAGAACAGGGGCCGGTGCCGCAGCGGCGGGCGCCGGTGGCGGTGGCGGCGGTGGAACCGCGGAAGGAGGTGCCGGCGGTGTCTGCGGCGACGACGGGGAGGTGCTTGTGGGATCGGACTGTGACGATGCTGTCGAGTCTGCCTCGGCCGACGCCTTCGTGGCGTCGTCCGCGCCTTCGGGATCATTCATGAGTGGCCTCCGGGTGGGTCGTCAGGCCGATGCCGACCTCACCCAGCAGGCTAGCGCCCACCCCGGGAATTGACGTCGGGATTCACCGGCTCCACGGAATTGCCGATGGTATCCGCGGATGGTCTAGTCAGCCACGACCAGGCGATCGCGCCCCGACTGTTTCGCGGCGTACAACGCGCGATCGGCGGCGGCCATCACCTCGTCCAGCTCGACGACGCCGTCGCTCGCCGCCACTCCCATGCTGACGGTGACGCTGATCGGGAAATCGCTTCCCAGTGGCGACAACGCGGCTGGGATGTTCATGCGGATTCGATGGGCAATCGACGTCGCGGCCTCGCGGTGTGCAGCGGGCAGTACGATCACGAACTCGTCACCGCCGGTCCGACAGGCAACATCCTGCCTGCGAGCGGACGTGCGCAGCGCCGATCCGAGATTGGTGAGCAATCGGTCCCCGAAGGGGTGCCCGCGGGTGTCATTGACGGACTTGAAGTTGTCCACATCCAGCGAGATCACCGCGCCTCCGGGGGTAGGGGAGTTGCGCCAGGCTTCTTGAGCCACCACCTCGAAACCTCGTCGGTTCAGCAAGCCGGTGAGCGGGTCGATGAGTGCCTTCAACTTCCACTCGTTCAGTTGGGTGACCTCGGTCGAGATGTCTCGTTCGATTGCGGCGAAGTGTGTGATGGTGCCATCGGAATCGACCAGCGGGAAGATGTGCATGTCCAGCCAATACTCGGTGCCGTCCTTGGCGTAGTTGAGGATGGCACCGTCGAAGGGTGCGCCCTGTTGTAGCGCCTGTCGCACCTGTCTGCGCGTTTCGGCGTCGGTGGTCGTCGGGTCCTGAAGGAATCTGGGACTGCGTCCGATCACCTCGTCCGGTCGGTATCCCGTCAGTCGGGTGAAGGCTTCGTTCACGTAGACGATCCGCGGCCCCGGTTCGTCCAGGGGTTCAGCCTCCGTGATGATGATGACGTCCAAGGCCCGAAACACCAGCTGTCCCAGTAGCCCCTCGCGCAGATCAGGCATCGTGGGTGGAGGCCCCGATGCGAAGCCCCGCTCAGGGTCTGACGCTGTCACGAGTCACTCCTCCTCAGGTCAGCGGGAGTTCGCACATCGCCGAGCAGCTCGTCGACTGGCCTCATCGAACTTTAGTCCAGTCAATGCGGGCTGCGTACAGACAGTCGACGATGGTGCGTGCTGGCACGCGGCCGCAGCGTCGAACCTCGACTGGGGTGCCGGGGGCGGTGGGACGATCGGATAACGCCCAACGGTGAAGCCATTGCTGGCTAGGGTGCCGCCATGAGGCGCAACCGTGAGCAAGGGGTACGCCGCACCCGTCAGGGTCCTGGCCGTCGATTGTGGACGCGGGTGGGGACTGTTGCGATCGGACTCCTGCTCGTTGTCATCGGGTGGACGCCGGCTCTGGCGACGCCAGCAAGGCCGCCAGCACATCCGACCGAGAACACGAGGGCGGCTGAGCAGGAACTTGCGGATCGATATGCGCCCATCGTCATTGTTCGTCGCCAGGAGGTACCGTGTGGCGACGGGGAGCCTTACCGCCCGGTGCCGGTGGATACCGTCTTGGGCAATCCAGGGGTCGTCCTTCGGGGACCTGACGGCGCAGTGGTGAAGGTCGCGCCCACCGCCGCGGATCTCGCCGGAAGAGGCGACGGTTACTACTTGGACTATCCAGGCTCAGCCCTGGATCCGGGCTGTGACTACGAAACCTGGTCGAAGGGGCTGGCGGCAACCCCGACGGTGTATGCGCACGTGCTCAAACAGGCGGATCGGCCCGAGACCCTGGTGCTGCAGTACTGGTTCTTCTGGGTCTTCAACGACTGGAACGACAAGCATGAAGGCGACTGGGAGATGATCCAACTCGAGTTCCCCGCCGCCGATGCGCAGGCCGCCTTGACGGTTTCCCCCACGCAAGTCGCCTATGCCCAGCACGAGGGTTCTGAGGTGGCGAACTGGGATGACCCGAAGTTGCACCGGGATGGTGATCACGTTGCCGTGTACCCAGGACAGGGATCCCACGCTGCCTACTTCACGCAATCCCGCTGGTTCGGGAAGAGCGCCGCGGCAGGGTTCGGTTGCGACAACACGTCCGTGCCTGGAGTGCAACTGACCCCGCAGGTGGTGCTGTTGCCCGACGGTCCGCCGGATGCATCGGGGAAGTTCGCCTGGCTCGACTTCACAGGTCGTTGGGGGGAGAAGGCGCCGACATTCAACAACGGTCCGACCGGCCCGAACACCAAGACCCAGTGGACAACTCCGGTGACCTGGCAGCGGGACGAGGGCAGGGCGTCAGCCGTTGCGATCCCACCCGTGGGCGGCGTGGCCGTTGATGGTTTCTGCACTCTTACGGCAGCCGGCTCGCTGTTGTTCATCAAGGTGCTGGCGAACCCCTGGTCGGTGATCATCGCCATCATCGTGGTCGTCGTGCTTGTGGTGCTCGGCGTCAGACGGACGAGATGGCGTGGTGGCGCCGATCCACTCGTGCGACGACGACGAGCCGGACAGATCATGGGTTCCGCCTTCGTCTGTTGGTGGCGACAACGCGCCGTCTATCTTCCCTTGGGGCTGGTGCTACTGATCCTGGTAGCCATCGCGGCGACCGGCGAGTCCGTGCTGCTGCGACCTAGGACGACGACGAATCTGGCAGAGGTCGGATCCCCGGCCTCCCTGTGGCAGGTCGCCCTGGCGCTCCTACTCGGCTTCCTGTTTCAAGTCTGTGCCTCGATCTGGATCTTCGCGGCGGGGCTCCACGTCCTCGCCCAGGAGGCCTCAGGGGTCAGAGCAACAACGGCATCCTCGCTGCGTACGGCGGCCCGGAGACCCTCAACGGCTGTCGTAGTGGCACTGCTCTATCTGACCGTCGCGATCCTCTCTTCGACGATCGTCCTGCTGCCGATCGCGGCCTGGCTGCTGTCCCGCTGGGCCGTCGCCGGGCCAGTCGCGGCGTATGAGAACACCGGGGTTCGTGACGCCTTCCGACGAAGCGCCGAACTGACCGCGGGGTATCGCTGGCGCACGCTATGGGTCACGCTGCTGCTGGGACTGCTCGCGCTCGGCGTCGCCGGCGTGGTTGGCACTCTGCTGCTGCTACTGACGTCGTGGGCATTCTGGGTCTGCAATGCGATTGCCGCCGTCGTTGCGGTAGCGCTACTCATGGTGGTCTCGGTCGGCTTCAGCCTGCAGTACCTGGACCTCCGGCAACGGTGGACGCCCGCGCAACCAGCGGCAACCGTTGGTTGATCCGTGCGAGCAGCGGCGTCAACATCCACGCCACCATGATGACGATCGCCCCGCCGAGCAGGTTCAGGCCGATACGTATTCCTGCAACGTCGCCAGCGGTCGAGGACAGTGCTGCTAGGACGACGATTGCGGCCGCGAGGAATCCGATCGTGAACGCGTAGTCCCGCGACAGTGAGCCAACCCCAAGCAGAACCAGAACGATCGCCAGCGTGAGTAAGGCATCTCGGTCATGCACAAGGGCCGTCAGTGACAATCCGACGAGTCCTCCGACGACCGTGCCGAGCTGACGTTGCAGCGCCTTTCCCTCTGCCAGCGCCGGGCTCGGCTGGGCGCACGCGGCCAAGGCCGCGATGAGCCAGTAGCCGTGAGGGAGGTGGAATGCGACAACCACCCAGGTTGCCGCCATGCAGGCCAAGCCAACGGCCGTCGCGTAGATGAGGGTCCCTGTGGCGGTCAGGATGACCCGGGAGCTGATCTCGGGCAGCGCCGGTGGAATGAGACAGACGAGCACGCCCGCGAGCGCGCCGACTCCCACAAGTGCTGCATGGCCCCAGACCGGCGCAGTGACGACCGGAGCCGTTGAGGCGAGGGCGGCCAAGGTGACTACCGGCAGCCATGCCGTGTGCAGACCCACCCGGCTCGCGGAGGCGCATAGAGCCGCGACCACCCCGACGAACACCACCACGGCCCACGAGTTCGAGTTGAGACTCACCCCCACCCCGGCGACGACGAAACAGCCGAGGGAGACTGCGATCCCAGTGCGCCAGCCTCCCGCCAGCGTTGCCAACGCGCCCAGCAGGATGCCGAAGAGTCCGAGTGTGCCTGCGTGGGATCTGATCAACAGGTAGCCCGCGAGCCCGACGATGAGCACCTTGATCGCCAGGGCCGCGAGTTTCACGATGTGACGTTAGCACCGTGTCCGGGTCATGTTCCGTCGTCTAAGTGGCCGCCTGGGTCACGGTCAGCACGGCCATTCCGAGGACCAGCGCCGCGAAGCCGACCCCCAGCGATCTCTCCGACCACCGGTTCGACCATCGAGCCGACAGCGCGCTCGTCAGGACGACGGCCACGGCCACCACCGCTGCTGCCTGCCCATCCAGAGCCTGACCGGCGCGCGGGATGAAGGCGGCTGCGGAGTTGATCACGATGACGAGAAGTGCGGTGGCTGTGGCCCGATGCAGACTCATCCCCATCACCAGCACCAGCGCAGGTACGACCAGGAACCCGCCCCCGACGCCGAAGAACCCGGTGAACAGTCCGACCGCCGTCGCGGTCGCGATGATCAGCGGCCACCCCTTCCTGAGACGGGTCGTCGAGTCCGCTCCGGGATGCTGGTCGGGGCCTTGGGGAGACGCCTTGAGTGCTCGGCGCAGCATCAGGATGCCGGCGAGCACCAGCACTCCTGCGAAGGCCCACAGTTGCAGGGTGTCATCGGCGAGGATGGCAAGTACCGAACCGGCCATCGCGCCGAGCACTCCGAGCGCCCCAAAGACCGCGCCCTCGCCCCAGGCGACTCGACCCGCTCGGGCATGCGGGATGAGTCCTCCGATCGCTCCGATGCCGACAACGACCAGCGAAGTTGTCCCGGCTTCGTCGGTGGGCACACCGGCGGCCACCAAGAGCGGGATCGCCAAGATGCCACCGCCACCGCCGAACAGCCCGAGCGCAAGACCCAGCGCGATCCCGATCGACACCAATACCAACAGATCCACGATTTCAGCGTCCGTCTCTCACAGGCAGCGTGAGTCGCGAGGGCATTGGGCGGCGAGGTCAGTCGCTGTAGGCATCGCCGATGGTCGCAGCGTGGCCTTCGCTCACGATCGGCAGCGAGGTGGCCGATACGGTCGCGAAATCGTCATCCACCGCGACCACGGGTACGCCTTCCCGTGCCAGAAGGGACGCCCCAACCATGGCGCGGAAGCCGCTACCGCAGGAGATCCAGACCGTGGGGTCGGCACCGGCGTGCGCCGCCGCATCAGACCACGCTTTGATCTGGCCGAGATCCGCCGGGAATTCGTGCAACGGCACGTGCCGGGCTCCGTCGATGTGGCCCTCTCGCCATTCGGTGCGCCGACGGGCATCGACCAAGATCAACTCGGGATTCTCTTCGAGGGTTTTCGCGAGTTCGGTGTAGTCGGCCCGGCCGACAGACCGGAGATCGGTGGGCGCAGCTGCCCAGGCGGAGGGGGTGCCGACGTTCCGTCCGTCCGGTCGATCGATACCTATCCGGGCCAGGCTGCGCTGGAACTCCGCGATCTGTTCCTCACTGGCACCCAGCAGGGTGATGGGAGTGCCCCAGGGCAGCAGCCATCCCAAGTACGTGACAGCGTTACCTTCAGCGTCGAAGCTCAAACTACCTGCGATGTGTTCAGCCGCCCACAGTCGCCGTTGGCGCAGGTCCACGACCCACTCGCCGGCGTCGATGCGTCGGCGCAGTTCCACCGGATCAACCAGCTGTGCTGGCGACAGATCAATTGCGGGCGCACCGGCCTCGTTCGCGGGACCCATGTGCTTGTAGTACGCGGGGAAGGCATCCAGGCCCTCCAGTAGTTCGGCCACGAACTCATGCTCTTCCAGTTGCGCAGCAGGATTGGTGGCCGCCTGTTCGGCAACGGTGGATGCCAGACCCGTGGTTGCTGTGGCGCTGCAGAAGGAACCGAAACCATGGGTCGGGAAGACAGCGGCGGTCTCTGCGACATCGTCGACGATCTTCCGGATGGACCGCCACTGGTCGTGGGCCAGACCCTCGGTCGCCTCGGGTCCGATTAGGTCTGGTCTTCCGACGCTGCCGAACAACAGCGAGCCGCCCGTGAACACCGCCTCCTCGTTGCCGTCGATGCTCACCGCGTAGGACACGTGGTGGGGTGTGTGGCCCGGGGTGTGCATCACCCGCCAGTGCATGTCCCCGGATTCGAACTCGTCACCGTCTCCCAGGATGTGTGCGTCGAAGCCGTACTCGTGACCCCGGGGGACGACATAGGTCGCACCCAGCTGGCGGGACAACTCAAGGCCTCCGGAGACGTAGTCATTGTGGACGTGGGTCTCGACGACATGGGTCACGTGCCAGCCCCGATCCTGGAGTACAGCCTGCACTCGATCGATGTCGCGCTGCGGGTCGACCACAACTGCGGTCGCCCCGCTTGCCACCACGTAGGAACGATCGCCGAGGTCGGGGGTTTCGATGATGTGGACGATGGGACGGGTCATGGTTCAGGCCATCCTTCCAGTCGGCTGGGCCGTCTCGATCGGGTAACCCTGTTGACCCCAGAGCTGGGTGCCGCCGGCGACGTTGGTGGCCGCGATGCCCTGCTGTGCCAGCCATGCCACCACTTGGCCGGAGCGTGCTCCGGTACGACAGATGACGTAGACGGGGTGCGCCGAGACGAACTCCTCCTTGCGCACAGGCACCAGTGCCATCGGAAGCCACTGGGCCCCGGGCACATGGCCGCTATCGAACTCCCACTGCTCCCGAACGTCGATGAGGCGCACGGTGGTGTTGGCCATCAACTGATGGAGTTCGATTGCAGAGACCTGATCGATCATGTTGGTTGCCCTCTCGTCTGACGTCGGCACTGGGCGCTCTATGCTCAGAGTTCTTGGAACAATATACCCCCTGGGGTATACTCACAACCTTATGGCCCAGGGTCTCGACGGGAATGGTGGTGTACGCATGGGTGACCCGGCTTGGAGTCGTCGCTCGCTGCTGAAGGGTGCCGCCGGCGCGGGGGCCCTGGCAGCGACTGCAGGAGTCATCGCAGCCTGCTCTTCCGAGACGTCTGCTCCGGTGGGAACCGCAAGCCCTGGAACCGCCCCGACAGGCGGATCCGGATTGGTCGTGCCAACCCAGATCGAGTCATCGGCGGGGGTGCTTCGTGCGGAACTGGTGTGCAACGGTTCGACGTCGGTCATCAGTGGCAATTCGATTCGGACGATGACCTACGGTGCCGCCGCACCGGGGCCAACCTTGCGGGCGCGCCCAGGTGACACGCTACGGATCGCGCTCGTGAACAACCTCCCTGAGTCCTCGTCCGGCGGCGGAATGATGATGGGCGGAGGACAGGGCAATGGCGGCATGCAGGGTCAGGGCATGTCCGACAACGGCACCAACCTGCACACCCATGGCCTGCATGTCTCACCGTCGGGTAACAGCGACAACGTGTTCCTGGACGTTGCGCGCGGAGCCCAACAGCAGTACGAGATCGCCATACCGGCGGATCATTGGGGCGGGCTGAACTGGTACCACCCGCATCGGCACGGTGCCGTGTCTCACCAGGTTCTCGGTGGAATGTCCGGCGCAATCATCATCTCCGGCCCCCTCGACGACGTGCCGCAGGTGCGGGAGGCCGGCGAGGACCTGATGGTGCTTCAACGCATTCAGGATGGCCCTCCGATGCTTGTTCGGATGGCGGAAATGCACGACGACCGCAGTCTGTCGCTGTCGGGGACACCACTCTTCACGGTCAACGGTGTGGTCGCTCCGCAGTTGCAGATGAGGCCTGGCGAAGTGCGTCGCTGGCGTATCGTCAACGCCGACCCGATCGACTACTTCAACCTCACCCTCATGGATGCGAAGGGAATGAGCATCCCGGGCGGCTTGAAGTTCCTGGCTCGCGATGGGATGACCTTGCCGGCGTTGGTCGAGGCCGACAGTCATGTCATGGTGCCGGGAAATCGGTTCGACCTGCTGGTTCAGGCCCCGGCGACCCCAGGAACATTCTCGTTGGTGGGACGCACGGCAACCGGATTCGGTCAGCCGGACATCACGTTCGTGAGGGTGACGGTGACCGGTTCCCCGGTCAAGATGGGACTCCCGACGAAGCTGCCCGCTCAGGTCAAGCCAATACCTGCGGCCGCGGTCACGCAGCGCCAAGTGGTGGAGTTCGGTTCCTGGGGGAATGCCATGACTGTGAACGGACTGACGTTCGACCAGGGGCCCAGCGTCGTCGAGTTGAAGCTAGGGACGGTAGTCGAGTGGGAGGTGCGCAACCTCTCCGACCAACCCCACGCATTCCACATCCACACCAACCCGTTCTACGTGGTTGCTTAGAATGGCCGCCCCGTCGCGGAGCCCGCCTTCTGGGACACGTATCCGATTCCCCCGGCCACTGGGCCGACAACCCCGGGTAGCATCACCGTCCGCATGGCCCCGACGGATTTCACCGGCAAGATCGTGATGCATTGCCACATCCTTCCGCATGAGGATGCCGGAATGATGGCTGTTGTGAATCTGGTGTAGTCGAGCGGTCGACCAAGGCCGTGATACCGGTGAACCCCGCCAACCAGTTGGGGTGGCGGGGTTCACCGTGGCCTTGCGTCCTGCTCAGATGAACAGGAGTTGGGCGCCGTCGGTCATCTCGATGAAGTCACTCGCGTTGATGATGCCGGCGACGTCGTCACGCAGATCCGACTCCTCCAGGTTGTTCATGTCCGCAGACATCCGGCAGGCCCACAGCACGCCCCCCGCGGCCACGATCTGATCGAGGAAGTCCGGCACCTCCGGGATGCCCAGATCGGCGATCTGCTTCTTCATCATCTTGGTCGCCACCGTCGTCATGCCCGGCATCGGTGCCAGAGCCTGCGGCATGTGCTTGTCGCTGCCCGGCAGGTGCATCGCGGTGTTGCCCACCGCTGAGAACTGCAGGTCGTGCATGCGCGACTTGGTGATCATGTCGAAACCCCAGAAGGTGAAGAAGATCATGGTGTCCACGCCTTCACCCAATGCGGCGTTGGCCAGCACCAGGCCCGGGTAGGCCATGTCCAGGTTGCCCTTGGAACAGATGATCGCCAACTTGCGGTCGGACTCGGCGTCGTCGCCAAAGTCGGGGATGATGCTCATGATGTCTCGTCCTTCCTAGACGCAACCGTGGGGCTTGGGCAGGCCGGCGATGTAGGCCATCTTCTTGGCCGGCTTCTTCGGGAAGAGCGCGAACTGCTCTTTGGTGGGGAAGCCTCCGACCGTCTGCACCCGGCGGGTGGTCGCGGTCTCGTTCTTCTCCTTGTAATCCTCGCGCAGGAACTTGATGACGGCCCAGTGCTGTTCAGTCATCTCAATTCCGATGTTCGCGGCGAGTTCCTTCGCGATGTCCTCGTTCCATTCGTCGTACTCGGTGAGGAACCCCTCGTCGTTGATCTGGACCTCCTGGCCCGCGATCGTTGCAGTGGGCATCTTCCTATTTCCTTCCCTCGGGTTGGTTGATCTCAGCCGGCAGGTGCTCTTCGCCGACCGTGTGGAGCATGGACATGACCCTCGCAAGCCCGCGTCTGGTTTGCGGGTCGCGCATCGACTTCAGTAGCGCGAACATCGACGGTGGCTCGGTGTGGACGTCTTCGCCTTCCTGCACCGTCATCGCGGTCCGTCGCACCATGCCCATGATCTCGGGCTGTGTCATCTCCTTGACCGCGTCCAGGATCGTCACCACGTTGTCTCCGAGCGCAGCGACGTCGTCCTCGCTGTACTGGGTTACCACGCGGTCGGCGATCCTCGCACCTTGTCGAGCGAACGCGAAGTAGCCCTTTTCGTCGGCCACTTCTAGGGTCTCGGTCAGCTTCGCCATCGCAGGGCTGCTCAGGGCGCTCAGTTGGGCAGCCAGTTCGGTCAGACTCTCCAACTGCGCCATCATCGCGTTGAGTTGGGGCAGACTGCGAGCCAGAGGATTGGCTGCGGAATCTGCTGCGGCCTTCA
>CAYMPK010000006.1:27069-28519 GCA_964392145.1 uncultured Actinomycetes bacterium
CGTCCTGGCTCAGTTCGTTCATCTCGACGGTGGCCATGTCCATGGCGCTGCGGGTGACCGGTGTCAGGGTCTCCGCCAACTCGGACCACTTCTCCCGGCTTGCTCGCTGTGCCATGAGTTCGGCCGTCACGAGATCCAGCTGCGCGGACATCCGATCCAGGCGGTCGGCGAGCTCGGCATCCGGGAGGACGCCCACTGGGGCCTCGGTACTCATCACGCGTCCTCCGGCTCTTTGCCCGCCATCGACATCAGGGCGGGGAGGGGGAGTTCCTTACCTGGAAGCAGGAGATTCCAGTACATCCACCTGAACATCAGTTTGCCCCAATGATTGATTTCGGTCTCTTTCAACAACGAGAACGGGCCGACGCCTGGCAATGGATATTTGCCGGGAAGCGGTTGGGTGTCGTAGTTGAAGTCGATCAAGAGGCCTTTGCCATGCCCGGATTCGATGAAGCAGTTGGCGTGGCCGTCGAACGGTGAAGGCATCGGCAGTCCCTGGATGTGGGCCAGAAAGTTCGCCGGAAAGAGATCCATTGCGAAGTGGGCCACCGAGCCGGCTTTGGAGGCGGGGATGTCCGAGGCGTCGCCGATCGCGAAGATGTTGTCGTACGCCTTGGATAGCAGGGTGTACTGATCGACCGGGACGTAGTTGAGATCGTCACCGAGCCCCGATCGACCGACGAAGTCCGCGCCCATGTTCAGAGGCACGGTGACCAACAGGTCGAACGGCACCTCCCGTTCGTCGAAGGAGACGAGCTTCTTCTCGGCCGGGTCGATGGACTCGATCATGAAGTCGGGTTCCAAGTGGACGTTTCGGTTATCCAGCATGTCACCCAGGTGCTTGGACGCCACCGGCTTCGTGAACGCGCCCTCCAGCGGCGTCACGTAGGTGATTTCCACCTTGTCGCGCATGCCCTTCTCCTCGAAGAACGCGTCGGCGAGGAAGGTGAACTCCAGGGGTGCCACCGGGCATTTGATCGGCATCTCGGTGATGTGGATGACGAGTTTGCCGCCCTCCCAAGTCTTGAGCTTCTCAGCGAGGGCGCAGGTCCCCTCGTACGTGTAGAAGTCGTAGATGCTCTTATGCCACTCGTCCTCAGCCATCCCCGGCGTTTGATCGGGCCGGGGCGTCGTGCCGCTGGCGATGATCAGGTAGTCGTATCTCAGTTCGCGACCGTCTGTGAGCAGCACCTTGTTCTCGTCGGCCACCACCTTGTCGACTTCCCCGGAGATCATGTCGACGCCGGCCGGAATGAACTTCTTGGTGGGCTTGACCACCTCATCGGGTGTGTATGTTCCGAACGGGATGAACAGGTACCCGGGTTGGTAGTAGTGCGTGTCACGCGGTTCCACGACGGTGATGTTCCACTCGTCCTCCGGCAATTTGGGGCGCAACTTGTTGACGGCCATGGTGCCGGCGGTTCCGGCGCCGAGGACGAGCAGCCTCTTC
>CAYMPK010000007.1:0-1759 GCA_964392145.1 uncultured Actinomycetes bacterium
TGCTCAATGGCTTGGCGCGTGAGTTCGGAGTGTTCGACCACTGGTTCTGCGAGGTGCCCTCGCAGACGTTCATGAACCGCTCGTTCTGGACTGCAGCCACCTGCACCCCTCTGCCGACGGGCGGCACGGTCAACTCGCCGATGGCCCACTGGGTGCACGACAACACTGCGGAGACGATCTTCGACCGGCTCGAGTCGATGGGGCGAACCTGGAAGGTGTATGTGGAGGGGGACACCGGTGCTTCATTGACCGGCATCATCCACTGGCCGCGGCTACACGATCGATTCGCGACCAACTTCGTGCCGTTCAGCGAATTCGAGGAGGATGCCGCCGCGGGGACGCTTCCGGACTTCTCCCTCATCGAACCCAACCTGCTGGTCGGTCATGGGGACTACCATCCGGCGGCAGGCGCGTCGCTGGTCAAGGGCCTTCACCTCGACGTCGATGTGCCGTCCTCGATCCTCTCCGGTGAGGCATTCCTGCAACGCGTCTACGACGCCTACCGCGGCATGCGTTCACCGAACGGTGCGAATGTCTGGAACACGGCACTGCTCATCGGTTGGGACGAGCCCGGGGGGACCTATGACCACGTCGCTCCTGGCTCCGTGCCGCCCCCCGAGGAATCCGCGCCGGCCGGTCAGTTCGGCTTTCGGTTCGATAGATCCGGCTATCGTGTGCCGGCGATCATGGTCTCACCATGGGTCGAGTCGGGGTCGGTGTACAACGCCGAGCACCGGCACACCTCGTTGCTTGCCACGATGCGCAAGCTATGGCAGACGGGGGAACCTTTCACCGAGCGAGACAAGCACGCGTCGACCATCGATTACGTCTTCAGTCGCGAGACCCCGACGGACCCCGACGATTGGAGCGTTCCCAGGGCCAACCCGGTGCCGCAGTGGCAGATCGACTGGGAGGCTGACGACCGCACCCTGAGCAATCTCGGCAAGGTGGCGATCCCCGGACTCCTGAAGACCGCGCAGGAGAAGGGCTGGCCGATCCCACCGCAGCTGGAGGACCCCGATTTCCATCTCACGGCGGAACTGGCCTTCCACGCCCAGCAGCTACTGTTTGCCAGGATCTGGCCGAAACTGGGACCGCAGGGCGAGGCGCTCGAGCAGCTCAAGGCGACGGTGTCGGACGATCTCTCAGACGCCACGCAGCCGGGTCGGCGCTGATCTACGTCTCGGGCGCCAGTTCCGGATCCAGTTGCTGTCTGAGGGCGTCGATCGTCGGGACCTCATCGGGGTTCCGACTACTGAGCAGGAACTCACCCACCTGGGGTTCCTCGATGGCGGACACCCCGATCGTTCGCTGTAGCGCGTCGTGCTCACCGCCGCCCACGGCGCAGGCCGCCAACCCCATGGCCTCAGCTACCAAGTAGAAGCTCTGGAAGAGGACTCCCGTGTCCTTGAGGGCGATGGCGAGGGGCACAGCCGTGTACTTGTACGTGAGTCGAGGCATGCGAGCCGTGATGAGGAAGGTGACGTCTGCGGTGAGCCCGGGAGGGGCGCTTCGGGCCGTTGTGGTCGCCATGTCGGATACGTTCGGTGTCCAACCGGCCAGGAGTGTCAGAGCATGGCCTGCCGGGTCGTACTTGTAGATACCCTGTTCCAGGCCCTGCACGCGGCTGATGAGCAGGTACAACTCAAGTTCGTAGGCCGCACCACCGCCAGGGTAGGGACGATCAGTCACCTCGCCGCGCGGTCCGCCCAGCGAGTCTCGGACCCGAGCTGTGCGGACCAGGCATTCGCCCAACTCC
>CAYMPK010000007.1:1769-27989 GCA_964392145.1 uncultured Actinomycetes bacterium
CGGGCTGCGATCGGTGGACGAGCTGGCGCGTCAGGTCGGGGCCCCGGTCGACGCCGAGAACGGCGACTCTCCATCGCCGCCGTCAGCGAGGTGTCCCGGCTGACGACCTCCTCGATTTCCGGGTGAGGCAGGGTCACACTCGATGCGCCCGGCTCAGGTGCGGTCAGAGCGGGGGTCGGCGGACGTCGGCCTTGCTGCGGATAGGTGCCGCCATAGGGTTGCCGGAAGCGCCCGGTGCGAGTCCGGGACTGAAACAGCAGATCGTGGAATGACCACTCGTCCCACGGGTCCGAGGCCGCTGCTCGCCTTGATGTCAGGAACCCCTCCTGCCATAGGGCGGCGGCGAATTGGCGGGCAGTCTGCGACTCGACACCTACCGGCCACGCGCGATCCGCGATCGGACCCTGTGTTGTCAGACAGGCAACCACCGCCGGCAGCAGATCATCGAGCAACACGAAACGACTCAGCGCCGTCGGGCATTCCAGCACAAGCGCCTCGCCCTCTCGACGTAGTAGCGCGAAGCGGTTCAACTGCCAGTCGTCGCCCCCGGGGGGATCGGCCATCGACGCCCGATAGGGACGACCGACCACCTCCAAACGGGCGACGTCGCCGGTGGGGCCGGTGAGCGTGCGCTCGAGCCATCCGGTTCCTGTCAGCCCCGCAACCAACGACATCGTCGCGAGTCGTCGTCCTGGGTCGTCGACAGCTGTCAACCGATCGGTGGCGATGCCAGCCGCACATTCGTTCATCACGGATCGTGCCAAAGGCGAAAGACCGACAATGTCGAGTGTCTCGCCGTCCCGGGTGAGGGAGACCAGTTGACCGTTCGCCCACTGCTGTTCGGCGGCTGCGCTGACACGCACGCTCCAGTAAGTGCTCGGGGTCACGATTCCTCAGAAGAAGACGGGGACGGGATTGAGGTCTGACTCGCGGGTTGGCTGGCTGATCCACCCCAACTCGACGGGTACGTCATAGAGTCTTCCCGGTGCATACCGGCCCCAGAAGTGCCGCAGGCCCGGAGCGAGCGCACGGACCACCGGCATGCCGACCTCGGGTCGTGTCTGGTCGATGAACAGGACCTCGGGGACCTGCTTCTCCACGAGCGCGATGGCGGTGCGCAGTTCTGTCAGCAGGTCCCCCGAGGTCAGCGATGCTGCGGCGGTCGCCGGGCCGTTCGGAGGCGTTGACATCGGTAGTAGGTACGGGTGGTCCTCGAGCCGAGCCGTCCGCCACCATTGCGCCGCGCCTCCCTCGAAGGCGATGGACAGATGGGACTCGGAGACGGTTGCAAACGCCGCCTGAAACTGGTTGAGCTCGGTCACGGCGCGCATGAGGGCCACATCGGGGTCAAGATGTGCACCGAATCCGAGCAGGATGCGCTCAGAGGTGCCCTCTGGTGACCGAAGTGCCGACACCGCTGCGTAGACGGGTATCCCGATATCTGCCGTGACGTCGAGAACCCAGAAGTCGCGTTCCTTCGAGTCGAGGCTCGCGCGCACGTGCTGGACGTATTCGGGTGTCCGATCCAAGTCGACCGCTGGTCGGCGTGCCCGGTTGTACCACCAGATCGCGATGGCATCACGCTCCACGAGTTCGAGCAGCCCCTGCAGGGCCGCCTCCTCGAAGCTGCCACCCGCCGCGCAGCCGTTGGAGTCCGCGACGACGGCCTCCCTGTTTCCGGTACGTCTGCCCAGCTCGGAGGTTCCGAAGGAGTAGTAGACCGAACCGGTGGGCACCCATCTGATCGCATCGGATGTGGCCGCCCATGCGGGACTCCACGCGGTGGGAATCTTGGGATCGAAGCGCTCGGGTACGGCCTGGTAGGTGTCGGTGGCTGCATTGTGTTGCAGACGACCCGCTATCTGGGCGTCGGAGAAGAGCTGGAGGTCAGCGGCCGAGATGGCCTCTCCCACATCGAATGCCACCATCGGCGCTACCCGTACCGGTTCGTCACCGCGAAAGACACCGCTGTACCTCTCGAACGCCTCTGCCATCGCGCCGACTCGCGCATCCTCATCGGTGGTGCCTTTGCCACCGCTCATCGCCCGCAGGCTTCGACGCACATGCTCGAGCGAGGTCAGGTCCAGCGCCCAGTTGTGGCTGGCGGTGTAGGCGTGCAACAGCGGGTCCCCTGGCGGCGAGATGCAGTGCATTCCCGAGATGACTCCGGTGATGGGACTCAGCAGGTGTTCATAGGCGCGCAGCGTGTCCGCCGCCGTCGAGGTCCGGTGTCCGCTGGGCGTTGGGATGTAGGACCGGGACATGAGCTGTGGCGGTTCGAAGCCGGCCAGCCCCGAGGTTCGCTCGGGGACCCCGCATGACGAACAGAAGGGATCCTGCGGGACTGGATGCGCGGTGGTGTCGCCGTCTCGGGCCGACAAGGACTTGACCTCGGAGGTCAGCGGCGAGGATCCGGTCACGAGCCAGGTTGCGATCGCGGTCGCCGACCACGCTGCAGCAGCTGTGACGGCGGCGGGTAGGGCCGCACGGGCCGGGGTCGGAGTCTCGCCACCATGCTGGGCCACGAAAGAACCGACCGGATCATTGAGTCTCATTCGCCTGAGCAGACAATCCCAGCATGGGCCGCCCTCTCCCACAATGAGGGGCCCGAGCCATGCGGTGGTTCCCACCAGCCGAACGGGCAGCATCGGCCGGTCTTCTATCGCGCCAGCTGCCGCCGCGGCCAGTTCAACTCGACGGTAGTCGTCGGTGACCACCACGATCATGGCGGCTGTGTCCGGTTCACGGGTCACCGTCACACCGGCCTCGAAGAGAGCCGCGCGTAGCGGAGCCGCGTCTGCCCGGCCGGCAGTGCGCACATTCACGCGGGCGGCGCCCAGCACATTCCGCGCCTGGTCGGGATCGACACCCAGAGTGGCCCAATGCGCCACCACCCCGTCGGGACCGGGTGCGCCTGATTCCTCCAGGTAGCCCTGCTTCTCCATCAGGGCGATGGCGTAGAACACCTCTACGGAAGGCAGCGCGTCTTCAAGCAGGCTGGCGATCTGGGTCGCTGACCGATGGCCGTCGATGAGTGGACAGACGAGGTCGAAGATCCGTCCGGACAGCGTCACGGGCGGTGATTCGCTGAGAAGGAACGTGGCCACCCCGGGGACGGCACGCACATCGAACTTACGGCTGTATCGGGGAACTCGCAGTGGCACGAAGAACTAGGCCCCGCAACACATGATCGTGATGGTGCTGCAGCAGCAGCATGACGATTTCCCGCCGCCCACTGCAGCCAGTTGGTCCTCTGTGAGGGCCCCTTCCGGTGGCGCCGGAATCGGGATGCGGAGGGTGCCCTGCTGTCCATGGCCGGTCATCGACCAGTCGCCAAGGGTGGCACCCGGCTCGTCGGCGAACTCGACCGAGAGGTGGGAGGGTACCTGCACGCCCAGCTGTGACAGCGCCTGGTCCGGATGCTGGACGAGTAGCGCCTTGAACTCGTTGTCGACCCACGCCTGCGCAATCGCTTGCTCGATTCCCTGCGCGAACTGTTCCCGCTCACCGGTCATTGCTTCCTCCCGAAGATCGAGGTCCTCTTCGGACGGTATCAGTCCGGGTCTCGCCGGGATAGCCGAAGCGGGCTCGAGCACCCCGGACCCCTGACTCCCGGGACTAGCATGGCGACCATGGCGGAGCACCCGGTGAACGAGGCGCCCGCACTGAACGGAGCGCCCACGACCGCCAGCGATCTGGACCGGTCGGTTGGCGTCACCCCCGTGGCTGGCTGGGCCCTGCTGGGCCTCACGGTGCTTCTGTTGTTCTTGGGCGGGCTCTGGTCGATCACCGGACAGGTGCCGAAACAGACCACCTTGACGGCCGCAGTCATCCGGGTGACGCCCGACACCGCGCTCACGGTCGCGATCATGCCCGCTGATCAACTCCAGGATTGCCCGGTCGGAGCGCGGGTGAGTGTCGTCGCGCGAGGTGCGTCCGGGCGCGAGACAGTGCAATCGGTCGGCACGGTCACCGCGAACGCGCAACCGGCGGCAGGCATCGGTCAGATGGAGGTGAACGTGCCCCTCACTGGCCGAAGTCCGCAACCTGCGCCGCAGGTCGGCGAACAAGTCACGGTGACGTGTACCAACGGAGTGGTGCACCCCATCGACCTGCTGGTCGGTAGCGGCTAGTGAACGACGATGCGCGGGGTACGCCGGACGAGCAGCAACCGCCGGTCGGACGGGCCAGACGGGTGCCCCACATTCAGCAGGAATCCGATGTGGAATGCGCTGCCGCCTGCTTGGCGATGGTGCTCGCGGCCTATCGAAGATGGGAACCGAAGTCGGCAGTGACTGAGGCGTGCGGGGTGTCGCGCGACGGAGCCACGGCGCTGGACATCGTCCGAGCGGCGCGCAGCTACGGGCTGGAAGCGAATGGCTACATGGGGGGGCTGGAGAGGATTCGACAGGCCGCGTTGCCGGTGGTGGCCTGGATGCGTAGCAGCCACTGGGTCGTGGTCACTCGGATCGACGGTAGGGGCGTGCACCTGGACGACCCTGCTATGGGACCGGTGATCGTTCCGACCGAGCAGTTCACCGCCGAGTTCTCGCGGGTGTTCCTGACCATGGCACCAGGTCCGAACTTCCGGACTGGCGGCAGGCCCTTCAGGGCCAGCGTCGTGCTGGCCCGACAACTGCGTCACAGTCGGTCCGGTGCGATCCTGGCCGTGCTCGCTGGGCTCATCGCCGTGGCCGTCGGCGCCCTGGTCGCACCCTTGGGCCAAGTGTTCGTCGACACGTACCTGTCCACCGGTTGGGACGGGGCCGTGGCATCGGTTGTCGTGGGATTGGTCGCGGTGGCGCTGATCGCCGGGGGCATGACGTGGTTGCAGTTCGGCGTCCTCTCACGTCTGCAACCCAAGTTGGGCCTGGTGGGCAGCACGCGCTACGTGGATCGGTTACTTCGGGCACCGATGGAGTTCTTCGGGATGCGCCCGCCGGGCGATCTTGCCCACCGAGCTGATTACGCGGTGCAAGTGGCGGTGCTGGTGGCGTCGCAGGTTTCCGCAACCGCCATCGCATGCCTGGGATTGACGCTCTACGCGGCGCTTCTTCTCTGGTACCAATGGGGCATCGGGCTCGCCGTGATCGTTCTCAGCGGACTGAACATCGTTGTGCTGCGGGCGGTGTTGCTCCGACGTCGTGCCGCGGAGGATGTCGTCGTCCAGCGCCAAAAACGATTGCGCGGAGTGCTCACCCAGGTGCTGCGGGCCATCGACACCGTCAAGGCGACAGGTGCTGAGCAGCAGGCCAGCAGGCTGCTGTCGACGCGCCAGGCGGACGTCTTGATCGCAGATGCGCGGATGGTGGGATGGACCTCATGGCTGGAGGCGACTCCCGTCGTGACGACATCACTCTCGGCGACGGTGGTGCTCGTCGCGGGTGGGCTTCTGGTCATGGACGGCACCTTGAGCCTGGGACAACTCTTGGGCATGCAGGTGCTGGTTGCCGGTATCGCGGCGCCCCTCTCCACGATCACGGGAGCGGCCGGCCAGGTCCAGACGATCCATGGGGCGTTGGCGAGCCTGCAGGATGTGGTCGATCAACCCGATGCCGTCACGTCCGGCGTAGGCGCCGGAAGTGCCGAGGTCATCGGACATCTGCGTCTCGACAACGTCACCTTCGGCTACGAGTCCACGAGGGGTCCGTTGCTCCACGGCATCACCATCGACATTCCTCCCGGCAGGTGGGTCGGTGTGGTCGGCGCAACAGGAACGGGCAAGTCGACAGTCGCCAACCTGGCCGCTGGACTAATCAAGCCCTGGACCGGTGGCGTGACCCTGGATGGCCGGCCCCTGGCCGACTTCGACCGCACCTGCCTGGGATTGGTGTTGGCGAAAGTCGATCAGCAGGTGGTGCTGTTCTCGGGAACGGTGCGCGACAACGTGACCCTGTTCGACGATTCGCTGTCGGCGCCGGAGGTGACGGCGGCGCTAGCCGATGCGCAACTCACCGAGGACGTCGCCGCCCGCGCCGGGGGCATGGACTCCGGCATCCTCGATGATGGACGCGACTTCTCCGGTGGCCAGCGACAGCGGATCGACATTGCACGCGCCCTGGCCGGTGACCCCAAGGTACTCATCCTCGATGAGGCCAGCAGCGCCCTCGACTCAGCCACCGAGGCGGCCCTTCACGCTGCCTTGCGGGCGCGAGGCGTCTCGGCCCTCGTGGTGGCACACCGGCTCGGCACAGTGCGCGACGCCGACCTGATAGTGGTGCTCGGACCGGAGGGCACGATTGTCGAACAAGGGACGCATGAACAGTTGATCGCTCTGCGCGGGGAGTACTTCCGCCTCGCGGCCGACGAGTCGGGGACCGCGCTCGTGGCCGACGCGTCGGAAGCCCGTGGGGGCGTGGCCATGCACGGGGCCCTGGGGCGAAACAGTCGGGTCGTGGTCGAGGGTGGTCAGGTAGCCAGTGAGAGTGAGACGGTGCCGGCCAGAGAACTGGCCGTTGTGGCGGCGGACCGGGTGGTGGAGCGGCAGGCGTTTGATCGCGTCGTCTGCGCCGTCGACGGTCGCCTAGGCGTGTCGGGCGCAGACAGCGACGAACGCGGAGCCGCCGCGGGGATGAGGCTGGTGGGCCGGGCCGTGTCCCATCGGCGGCGGGCCCTGCTGTTGGTCGTTGCTGCGGCCGCGACCGTGGCGTTGTTGGGTCTTCTCACGCCTGTGCTCATGCAGGTTGTGCTGAACTCGCTGGTGCCGGCAACTGATGCCAGCACCGTGCTGTTTGTGGGTGCTTGCCTAGCGGTTGCCGCGTTAGGTGCAGGGCTGCTCGTCATGGTGCAGGTTCGATCCCTGGCTCGGGTGTCGCTACCTGCGGTCATGGAGGCGCAGGACACCGTGTGGGAACGCCTACCACGCCTGCCCAGCACCATGTTTCGGCAGTACGAGCAGGGTGATCTCGCGGTTCGACTGATGGCCCCGAACTGGCTCCACTCGGCACTGGATGCCCGCACCATCGGCGCCGGACTCGCAGCGTTGTTCTCCCTTGTCAATGTCGCATTCATCTTCGTACTCGATCGTTGGCTGGCAATGGGGGCCGTCGCCGTAACGGTTGTCTGCTTCGCCGCCACGGGGCTGGCCTTCCGGGGAGTGGAGCGGCTGAGCTGTGACGTCCTGGTGGCGCATCGTTCGAGCGAGGCGTGGCTGCTGCAACTCGTGCAGGCGGTTGCCAAGGTTCGTGTCGCCGGGGCCATGGGGCGGATGTCGTCCCTGTACCTCAGTCGGCTGAGTGCCCAGGCCGCTGCCAACGCCGGTATCACGCGGATTCTCGGCAGGCTCACGGCATTCCTCGCCTGTGCCAGTGCCGGCGCAGCGGCCATCTTCGCCACCATCGCGTGGTTGGCGGCGCGCAACGGCGGCGATGTCGTGTCACCGTCGGTGTACCTGGTTGCCACGGCCGCCTTCAGCGCCACCCTCGGCGCGTTGTCGGGGCTGGCCGCCGTGACGCTGCCACTCGCGAGTGCGCGGCCGGTCGCGGGCCTGCTCGAGCCGATCATGTCCACCCCCGCGGAGGCCACCACCGGCATCGACCCGGGCGTGCTCAGCGGCGCTGTCGTCCTACGCGACGTGGACTTCGCCTATCCGGGCTCCAGCGTCCCAGTACTCCAGGGTGTGACGATCGCCATCGAGCCCGGGGAGTTCGTTGCGATAGTGGGGCGCTCAGGATCGGGCAAGACGACTCTGGCTCGCGTCATCCTGGGCCTGGAAACCCCCCATGCGGGCGCAGTCCTCTTCGACGGTGTCGAGGCCGGCGAGCTGGATCCGGTCGCCCTTCGTCGTCAGCTAGGGGCCGTGCTTCAGGACGGTCAGGTTCTGCACGGCACAATCCTGGACACAATCCGAGGCGGGACCCAGGCCACCGAAGCTGATGCTTGGAATGCCGCCGAACGGGCTGCCGTCGCCGAAGACATCCGAGCCATGCCGATGGGAATGCAGACAGTCATCGACCCCTCCTCGATCTCCGGTGGCCAGGCCCAGCGGTTTCTGCTGGCCCGTTTGTTCGTGGGGCATCCGCGGATCGTGGTCGCCGACGAAGCAACGAGTGCTCTGGACAACAGCACCCAAAGCAAGGTGATGGCCTCATTGGCCGACATCGGTGCCACCCGAATCGTCGTTGCCCATCGTTTGAGCACGGTGCGCACCGCGCACCGAATCCTCGTGCTGGCCGGTGGTCGGATCGTGGAGCAGGGCACCTACGAAGCCCTCGCGAACGCCGGCGGAGAGTTCGCCCGACTGGTCGCCGGCGACCGGTCGTGACGTGTTCGCTGCGCCCGGTCGGCGAGACGGCGTTGCCGATATCAGGACGCCTGATGCGAGGCTTAAGCCCGCGCGCCCCCGGGTCTCGCACAGATGGGGTTGCGGGCAACCTGAACCGCGCGCGCCCGGCTATCGGGGGTATCTTGAAGGTAGGGTTCGGCCTGGAGTAGGCGAGTGGACCGCGGCGACGGGGGGCGACAGTTGAACCGCAAGAAGAAAAATGAGGCAATCTCACAACTCCTCGCTGAGTACGTCGGCGTTCTGTGTGGGGCCGCCGTTCTGTTCCGTGAAATCGTCAATGCCGAGCCGGGCGAGCGATCGGGGTGGCTTGAGGAGTTGCAGAGCCTCGAGACCACGGCGGACCAGATGTTCGAGGACTTGAACAGTCAGGTGCCTGATACCTTCATCACCCCATTGGACCGGGAAGACCTCTATCGCCTAGTCGAGAATCTCGACGAGGTGATCGACCACCTTGAATTGTCAGGCGCTTTGGTCGTCGGATTCGACCTACAGCAATTGCCGCAGGGGATTCTCACAGGGGCCGACAACCTCGTGGCGATGAGCGAGACGGTCGCAGAAGTCGTGACCGTGCTGAAGAAGCCGAAGAAGGTAGGACAGCTACTGTTCGATTTCTACAGTGACGAGTCTCAGATGGACGCCAACTACCGGGCCATGCTGTTTGAGGCGCTTCGTCCGGGGGTAGCGGATCCTATCCGTGCGATGCAGGAGACCCTTCTGATCGAGGCCTTCGAGGGTGCCGCCACGGCGCTGGAGAAGTTGGTCCAAGCACTCGGCACCACCTCGACGAAGGAGACCTGAGCCATAGGTTCGATCGTGGCCTGGCACTAGCATGGGAGGGTGGCCATGACGTCGTCACGCGATCAAGCCGACTCCACGTTTCCAGCGGCGGAGTCTGCGAGGGAAACCCCGCAGATGGACTGGGCCTGGTTCATCAATTTCATGTCGCAAGTCCGGCCGACGAGCAGCGTGACGGAGTCGGCGCGGTTGTTCTGTGAATCCGTACGCGAACTCCCCGGCTTGGACGGCGCCATGATCATCCTCTGGCCGGTGCGTGGCCGAGAGGCCGTCCATGTGACGAACTCCGGCCCTGAGATTGCCGGCTTCGCAGATGGAAGCACGTTCGCGCTTGAACGCATGGAGTCGATCGCCGCGCTCACGGAACATGGCCCCTGGTACCTCGACTTCGCGGACGACCGCACCAAGGCGCTGGTCGGACCCGATTTGACCGATGCCATCGTGCAGTCGGGTATCACGGCCTCGGCCTATGGAGCCCTCAAGTCGAAGGGCGAAGTGTTGGGAGTCCTGGCCATCGCCTCCACCGCTCCCGATGGCGTAAGAGTCCTGTCTTCGCAACTCTCCTTGATCGAGCAGCTGGCAGGACTGGCTGGAGCCGTTCTGGGTGCGCAGGCCGAACGATTCGTGGCTGACGAGTCCCGCCGGCAGGATATCGAGGAGCTGATGGAGACGCGTGCTCTGCGGACGGTGTTCCAACCGGTCGTGCGACTCCCGGAGGCCGAGATCTGTGGCTATGAGGCGCTCACCCGATTCGGCAACGGCTCACCTCCCGACGTCGTGATTGCCGAAGCCCACGACGTCGGACTCGGCCTGGAACTCGAGGAACTCTGCATCGACGTTGCATTGCAGAGTGTGGACAGACTGCCGTCCGGGGTTTTCCTCAGCCTCAACATGTCTGCCCAGACCGTTCTCGCGGGAACGGCCACCCGGGCCTTGGCGGGTTACGACAGGCAGATGGTGGTGGAACTGACCGAACATGCTGAGGTGACGGACTATCCAGCAGTGCGGGAAGCCCTGGCGAGTCATCCCAATCTCAAGTTAGCGGTGGACGATGCCGGGGCGGGTTTCGCGAGCATGCGGCACATTCTGGAGTTGGCGCCCGCCTATGTGAAACTGGACCGTGGCTTGGTGCACAACGTGGATACGGACCCCGCCCGCGATGCACTGGTGGCGGGCATGCGTCACTTCGCGAACCTCACCGGCACCGAGTTGATCGCTGAGGGGGTCGAGACCGAACGGGAGGCGACCGTGTTGGAGGCGCTTGGAGTCGGGCTGGCACAGGGATACTTCTTCGGCCGACCTCAGCCAATGTGATCCGGGTTTTCGGTGGCGCCGATGTGGCCGTGCTCAGCCCGGTTCATTCCGATAGTCGCGCCGCAGTGTCCGGTTGCGGTTAGATCGCCGGCATGGACTGCGGTTTCCTGACCAGGTCGGTCGTCGCCGATGGCGAGCAGCGTCGCTACCAGGTGTACATCCCTAACGACTATGACGACGCCCGCCAGTGGCCCGCCATTCTGTTCCTGCATGGCGCGGGTGAGGGTGGCCGGGACGCACTGTTGCCGACCGAGTACCAACTTGGCAGCGCGATTCGCCGCAATGCCGCAAAGTATCCCGGTGTTGTGGTCTTCCCGCAGGTCCCCAGCTACCAGCCGGTCTGGCGTTCGCACGATGTCGACTTCGCACTTCTCGTGCTGCGCCAGGTGCAGCAGGATCTTGAGATTGACCCCGATCGCGTCTATCTGACGGGCGTCTCCACTGGCGCCAAGGCCGCCTGGCATGCGCTGTACCGAAATCCTGGCCTGTTCGCGGCCGGGCTTATCGTCGCCGGGGTCGTGCGCCCCAAGTTGGCAGATGGATCGTTGAGGTCCGATCCCGACCCGGTGGTCCCGGATGCGGAGGGCGACCCGCCTCGGGCCCTCGCCCGGGTCTTGCGGGACACCCCGATCTGGACCTTCCACGGGGATGACGATCCGGTGTTCCCGATCGAAGATGCCCGAGAGGTGATGGCTGCCCTATCGCAGGCCGGAGCGCCCGTGCGGTTCACAGAACTGGCGGGGTTCGGCCATGACGTCTGGGATATCGCCTACTACTCCGAGGACGTGGCGGACTGGCTGTTCGCCCAGTCCCGGCGGGGGTCCGCCGGATGACCGCTGAGCAGTTGAATGCGTTTCTCCGTCGCGTGGGTGGTGAGCCTGAACTGCAGCGCAAGCTGAGGCAGTGCGATGCGGCGTCGGCGGCGGCGCTCGCCGAGGCGGCGGGCTACGACGTTGTTGCTGGGGACCTGACCCGGTACAAAGCCCGCGCCACGTCCTGGCAACTATCGGACGAGGAACTCGAAGTGGTCGCCGCTTGGCAGCCGATGGAGCAGCCCTACTGGTGGCAGCACATCTGGCCCGGAGACGAGTAGAATGGGGAAAGTCACGGGCGATGGCTGAAACGAAGTGTCACCGTCCAAGGTGACCGAGATGGAGGATGGTCCTGATGGCGGACGATGACAAGACCCCCGAGGTGGAGAAACTCTCCGAAGAGGATCTCGAGGCGGTGTCCGGTGGCCTCGGAGGGCCTGGCGACGGCGGTCTCGGTGAGGCGGGCTTGGGTGAGGCGGGACTGGGCGAGGCTCTTTGACGGCCTCGAGCACCGTCGGGCCAGCGCCGGGTGCTCCTAGCCGACCGATCGCGAGGGGTGACCGTGAGGTTCGGCGAGATCGTCGGTCGAAGCGTCTATGGCACCACAGGTCTGCTCGCAGTAGAGGCTGACCTTGAGGCCCTCGAAGCCGCGATCGTGCACAACCTCCCGGTGTTGCGGGAGTTCTCGCAGGTCCTGGTCGCTACCAACTACGCCGGGACCCGCCGGGACGCGCTCTCCGAATCCAACGCCCGACTTTGGCGCACATTCTTCCCCGACGTCGTTTTGATCGATTCCACGCTCAACCGCGGTCATTCCATCGGCACGTCGGATCTGGACAATGCGCTATTCGATTCCAGCAAGTCCAGTGGTGTTTCCTGGTTGTGCAAGAGCGCCAATGACATGCTCCTGGAGGTCTCGCTGTTGGATATCGAGGTCACGGAAGCGCAGTTCTACTACCTGAATGCCGTGTCCTTCAGTGCCCTGCGGCAGCATGACTTCGATCTGGCCACCTTCGGCGATGGTTTCCTCTACCCGCAGACCACCTTCTACGCAATCGATATCGATGCCAGCGACTACCTGGTCGACAAGGAGTTCCTCGATCGGAGCTGGCGGATTGTTCAGCGGATACCCGACTACAGCGGACGCATCTGGGAGTACATCCCACGGTGGTCGTGCGAGAATCTGCTTCGTCGGTGCGTGCTGCGCAATGGGCTGACGACCTCACACCTGATGAGCAACGAACAGTGGCAACAGGTGATGCGGGTCGTGGTCGACCAACAGATCGAGGATTGCAGTTTCAAGGGGCTACGCATCAACGGCATCTGCCATGCGCAAGGTCTGGCGGATCCGTCCCAGGCGCTGACCGTCGTGCCGTGATCCCCGCCTATACGTCGGTCGGTGCGCTGAGTCCCGCGGGAACTACAACGCCACGGAGTCCAACTCGTCGGCGGCGAGGATCGCGTCCACGTTGAACCGTCGACGATCGGCGATCCAATTGCGGGTCTCGCGCTCGCCCATGCTCCGCCCGGGAAAACAGGCTGACTGATGGCCGATGTGCTTGAACAGACTGGGCACATGAACGGCGTAGTCCCTGCGCCGGCCGCCATGGTTGTCGATCAGGACTGCCAGTCGGATGTCGCTGCAGTTCCTCCCGCCATCGCGGTAGGTGGCCTTGTGCACCACAACGCCGTCCGAATTCTCGACCTCATCGGAGAACCAGTCCACCCGCATGCACATCGCCACGGTGTCGCGGTGCAGCAGGAGGGCCTGGTTGCCCCACCAGCCGCGCCCATCACTTCCCATCGGATCGCGCCGATAGAGCCCGATGGGGGCGAACTCCGGAACCTCTCGCATATCGCAGAAAGAGATGGCTGCCACGCCATCAGGGACTCGTGCGGCCGCGACCCGGAGTGGACCCTCCCGATCGACCGCCACATCATCTTCGAGGAACAGCACGTGGTGGCCCGTTCGTCCGGCCCGATGGATGGCATCGCGAGTGGCGATGGCTGCCCCGGCATCCGAATCATCGGTGTGCACCAGGGGTGCGGCAATCCCCTCTACGCCGGTGAAGGCCAGTCGGATGTCGTTGATGAGGTCGTAGTTGCGCCGGGCGGTTGTCAGGATGACCGGCTGAATGGTCACTGCTTCACCCTTCACCTCAGGAACTCGCGAACCTCGCTATCGTAACTGAGTCCATCAGGTCACCATCCACGGCGAACGAGGTCGGCGACATGCCGCAGAGCGAGTCACTTGCGATCTACCTTCCGGAAGGGCAGGTGACGCCACCGACGAATCCCTATGGGCGACTGATAGCAAATGCCGGCACCTACCGGGCCCTCGCTCAGTCCGGGCATTACCGCCAGTTGCACGTCCAGAGCAGGACGCCGCGTGATTCGAGCGAACTCGGTGAGGAACTCGGCGTCCTCCCGAACGCCGTCGAGGTCACGACGGGATCCCTGCTCAGTGCCGAGTCCGCTGTCCGGGCCGGCACGCTGCTCTCAGGGCAGCCCTACCTGAGTGAACCTGCCTGGGTGCGGCGTCATGCGGGCCGGGATTCGGCCTACAGCATCGTCGGCACGATCTTCGCCTACGCATCAGCGACCCACCGCGAACTCATGATGCATTCGGCCCTCGCTCCGCTGCACGAATGGGATGCGCTGGTGTGTTCGTCCCCGACGTTGCGGCAGACGGTGGAGGACACTTTTGACAGGTGGGAGGACTACCTGCGCGAACGGCTGTCCGGCCACGATAGGTACACGCCGTCGGGCGACGCATCCCGCCTCCTGCAGCTGCCGCGCCCGCAGCTCCCGGTGATTCCCTTCGGCTCCGATGTCGAGAAGATCGTCGGGCAGGCGGCAGATGCCGCGGCCAGGACAGATCTGCGCAGGGCGCTCGGGATCGGGCCTGAGGATGTGATGGTCTACTTCCTCGGTCGTCTGTCCTACTACGACAAGGCCTACCCACAGGCCATGGTCAAGGCATTGGACGCCGCGCGGCGCCGGACGGGGGTGACGACACACTTCGTCATGACGGGTTGGTTTCCCCAGGGGTCGAACGATCGGACCATGTTCGAGGAGGTGGTCAGCGCCTACGCTCCCGGCCTGCCCGTCACTTTCCTGGACGGTAACGACCCAGTGGTTGTGGGGAAGTGTTGGGCCGCGGCCGACATCTTCCTGCTGCTGTCGGACACCATCCTGGAGACGTTCGGTCAAGCACTCGTGGAGGCGATGGCAGCGGGTGTGCCCGTGGTGGTGAGCGACTGGGACGGATACCGATCCATCGTCCGCGACGGGAGGGAAGGTTTCCTCGTGCCGACGATGGGCGCGCCGTCGGGGGCGCTGGGGGAGTCCCTGGCCTTGCTCCAGGCCACCGGGATGATCGGCTATCCGCAATACGCAGGTGCCGTGGCTCAACACACAGCGGTGAGTGTCGAGGCCGCTGCACAAGCCCTCGACGCCTTGATCGCCTCACCCGACCTTCGACGTGAGATGGGAGCGGCGGGACAACGCAGGGCCAGGGAGAAGTTCTCGTGGCCCGTTGTCGCGAGCCTGTACCACGAGGTCTTCACGGAGTTGGCAACCATCCGCGCTCGGGCGGAGCAATCCGGGGAACCCCCGTCCGCGGGTCATCGGAACAACCCGCTGCGGGGGGACCCCTTCCTGGACTTCCGCACACTGCCGACCACCGTGCTCACAGACGACACCGGGCTGCAACTCGCTCCGGCTTCCGCGGATCCTGCCGCTGGGCCACTGTTGGTCGATCCGATGCCGGCCCTGGACGGGATGTTCCCCGGATTGAGGGGGGACCTCTCGGAAGCGGAATCGGTACTCGAACTCCTGAGAGATAGCGGGCCGCAGCCCGTGGGAGAGGTCCTGGCGGCCTTTCCTCCCCGGCGCAGGGCTTTCGTCCGCATGACGGTCATGTGGTTGGCGAAAGCAGGCGCCATCGAGTGGGTAGCGCCGGATTGAGCTCCGACGCCACACGATCGCACGGTGGGGGGCCGAGGACTAGCGAACGCTGAAACGGCGGAAGTGCGCCCAGTCGCGCCGATCCTCGCCGACTCGCCGAACGGCGAAGAGGTTCTCGCAGCCGGTGTCGATTTCCGCCATGTCCGCGCGATTCTGCCGCAGGAAGGACGCCACCGCATCGATGCTGTCGAGCCACATGTCGTGCATGACTATCACGCCGCCGATGGGGCACATGCGGGCCGACAGCGTGAAGTCCACCAAGACGTCGTCGAAGCGGTGGTAGCCGTCGATGAAGGTCAGGCCGAATGTGCTGCCGGAGCGTTCGAGATCGCCCAATGCCAGGTCCGATCGTTCACGTACGACCGTGAAGGAGTCTGCCGTGAGTACGTCCGATTCAGATACGAGTCGCTGGGCGGTCGTCAGTCCGATGTCCAGCCAGTCGTCACGCTGGTAGGGATCGAGGGCGACATGCCTGCCACCCCCGTTGGCATCTAGGGCCGCCAGCAAGTACGCGGTACTGAAGCCATAGGCCAATCCGACCTCCAGCGTCGAGGTGACCTTGCTCTCGACGCACAGGGAGAACAGTGCCATCCCTTCCTCGATCGAGATCCGGGTGGAGTCGTCGATGGCATGGCTCTGCCCGTCCCCACCGACTTGGGGGTCACCCGCATGCATGGACTGCAGCGCGCGGCGGTAGGGGGCGCCAAGACCGGTCAATGTTGACGGCTGATCTGTCATGGCGGGGGTCCTTCGATGTCGTTGGCTGGGGACGACTTGGCGGTGTCGACGACTGTCTCGGTCGCAGCATCGACGCCGTCGAGCGGGCAGTCACGGTTATAGCGCACAACAACCTGCCGATACCCCGGCGGGGACGGTAAGGATCCGGGACATCGGGCGCCAATCGGAGTGCGCAGGAGCAACACTGTGCATATGGACGTGCAGCAGTCGGGGCCGTCGTCGCGAGGGGTGACGACCGAGGAGGCCCGTCAGCATCTGGGCGAACCGTTGCCCCAGTCGGCCGATGCCATCGACCGGGTGGTGCGGTTGGCGCCCCGTTGGCTGGTCGTGACGCTCATCGCATGTGCCCTGCTCGTTGTGGCGACGGTTGTCTGGGCCTTCGCCGGCACGGTCACGCAGACGGTCAGCGGTCCGGCAATCTACGACGACAACGGGTACCGGTTGGTGCGGTCGACAGCGCCCACCGTCATCGGCAAAGTCCTCGTAACACCTGGACAGGCGGTTGCCGTCGGTGCACCGTTGGTCACTTTCGTCGATGGCAGCACCGCAGTGTCGCCACTGAACGGATTCGTTGTGTCGATCTTCGTCTCCGAAGGTGCCACGGTTGTGAAGGACAAGGCCCTTGTCGGAGTGACGGACGAAACGAAACCCGACACGGTTGCTGTCCTGTTGCCGCCGGAGATGGTCGGTCGGATCGCCGTCGGTCTCCCGGTCGACGTCGAGATCTCAAGCGCGCCGGCCTCCGTGTACGGCTACATGCGGGGAACCGTCTCCCAGTTCAGTTCGACCCCGAAGTCGACCGATGAACTGCAGAGCACGTTGGACATGGAACGGCAGACGGTTGTGGCGGCGCTGGGAGACAAGCCGGGAGTGTTGGTCCAGGTCCGGTTGGTTCCCGACGCTTCGACTCCCTCCCGCTACAGCTGGACAATCGGGCATGGTCCGCCCTTCGCGATTGCAGAGGGGACGAGCGCGTCAGGCACCATCATCCTCAGTCAACAGCGGCCGATTGACACCGTCTTCCCTGGCAACCGAGCAGGAACCGGCGGTGCGAACCAGTGAGTGGAGCACCCCGCATCACCGACCCCGCGGCTCTCTCGACGGACTTCCCCCGAACACGGGTGAAGGTCCCGACCGTATTGCAGATGGAGGAGACCGAGTGCGGAGCCGCCTGTCTTGGGATGGTGCTGGCGCATTTCGGCCGGCGAGTGCCACTCGCCGAACTGCGGGAAGCCTGTGGTGTCACCCGGGATGGCTCAAAGGCGAGCAACATGCTGCGGGCCGGACGTCAGTACGGACTAGACGGCGAGGGCTATCGTCGTCCATTCGACAAGTTGGCCGAGGGGGATCTGCTCCCACAGATCCTCTTCTGGCGCTACTCCCACTGGGTCGTGCTCGAGGGCTACGGACGTGACTGCCTGCTGATCAACGATCCGGCCGAAGGTCGGATGCGGGTTCCGCTGGCTGAGGCTCGGCGGGACTACAGTGGGATTGCCCTGTCGTGCATTCCCGGTCCCGAGTTCATCAAGGGTGGCGAACGCACCACCTGGCTGCGAGATCTCCTCGCGCGGCTGCGCCCCGCCCGGGTGGGCTTCCTCTTCGCCGCTATCGCCGGATTGTTCCTGGTGGTACCGGGTGTCCTGCTTCCCATGTTGACGACGATCTTCGTCAACGACGTACTTGACGCGCCGAACGCGCCGAGCGCCACGACGCTGCTCGCCGCGGTGCTGGCGGCCGCGCTGCTCACAGGCCTGCTCACGCTGGTTCAGCAATTGTTCCTCGCCCGATTGCAGACGCAGTTGACGGTCGCCGGTTCCTTTCGCTTCGTCGACCACCTGCTGCATCTACCCATCAAGTTCTTCACCCAGCGTTTCCCGGGCGTCATCGTCAGCAGGCTCGACCAGATCGGCAGTATCAACACCCTGCTGGCAGGCCCCTTCGTGACCGCTGGGGTAGCGCTGGTGGGACTGCTGCTCTACCTCGTCGTGATGGTGGCTTACAGCCCGCTACTGGCGGCAATCGGTGTCGCGGCCTCACTGCTCAATGTCGTCGCACTGGCCTACGTTTCGAAGCGGCGCGACGCGGCGAACCAACTGCAGCTTCGGGAGAATGCACGGCTCGCCGGTCTCGGCATGACCACCATCGGGGCCATCGAATCGATCAAGACCACCGGCTCCGAGGACGCCGCATACGAGCGGTGGGCAGGCTTCCAGGCCCGCTACCTGGTGGCCGGCCAAGAGATGGGTCGACTGACCAACGCACTCGCCGCAGTGCCGGCCACCCTGTCCGGGTTCACCAGCGTGCTCGTACTGGCGATCGGTGGGTTGGCCGTCATGTCGGGTGACCTCTCGCTAGGAATCCTGGTCGGTTTCCAGGCGCTGCTCGCCTCGTTCCTGGCCCCGATCGCCCAACTCGTGTTCCTAGCGAGTCAGGCGCAGACCGCTCAGGGTCAACTCCTGCAGGTAAACGATGTGCTGGCGAACTCTGTCGACCCGCTGTTCGAGCGTGACACAACCAGTACCGGGGCGCCCCGAGTGATAGGTCGCCTCGAGGGTTCGCTGGAGCTTCGCGATGTCGAGTTCGGCTACTCCGCGCTCAACCCGCCTCTGATCACGGATTTCAGTCTCAGGCTGGAGCCCGGCAGCAGGGTCGCGTTGGTCGGCCCGTCCGGATCGGGAAAGTCCACCATCGTGCGTTTGATCCTCGGCCTTCACGAGCCGTGGAGGGGTGAGATCCGCTATGACGGTCGAGTTCGCTCGGAGTGGGATCGCGCGCTGCTAACCAGATCACTGTCGTTCGTCGACCAACAGATAATGCTGTTCGAGGGCACACTGCGCGAGAACCTGACCATGTGGGACGAAGCCGTCGCTCAGAGCGCACTGATTGCGGCCGCCCGGGACGCCTGTATCCACGACGACATCATCGCCCGCAGCGGCGGATATGAGTCCGCTGTCCAGGCGGGGGGTCGCAACTTCAGCGGCGGGGAGCGACAGCGACTCGAGATCGCCCGCGCCCTCACCACCGACCCCAGCCTGGTGATCTTGGACGAAGCCACCAGCGCGCTGGACTCGGAAACCGAGCAACGCATCGATCGCAACTTGCGCCGGCGGGGGTTGACCTGTCTGATCGTTGCCCACCGGCTCAGCACTATCCGCGACTGTGACGAGATCATCGTCATGGACGGCGGGATGATCGTCCAGCGGGGGAACCACGATGATCTGGTCGCCGCAGGTGGGCTGTACGCGAAGTTGGTTGAGGCGGAGTAATGGTCACCCCACCGGAATCGGATGCAGACGCTGTACCGCTGGAACCGGTCTCGGGCCTCCTTGCACGCGGCGAGGGAAGCAGGCTCGACGCCCGGATGCCGCTGATGCTGGATGGTCGGGATAGGGCCTGGCTCGTGACCTCCGGTGAAGTCGACGTCTTCGTGGTGCCGATGGACGAATCGGGTCTTCCCGGACGAAGGCGGCACGTCGGATCGACGGTCGCCGGAGACCTGCTCGTGGGCGCTGATCCGGTGGATATCGGGGGACGTTGGTGGCATCTGGAAGCGGTTGGGCTGCATGCTCGGGTGGTCCGCCTCGACCCGTCCTGGGTCGATGCCTTGTCCGGGGATCCCAACCTTGAGCGCGGGCTGCACAGGTGGTTGACCGAGCTGGGCATCACTTTGGACGCTGCTGGGCCACGGCTGGACGTGGATGCTGCACTGACTGCCGGCGAACCCCTCGTGCTCGAACGTGGACAGGCGCTAGCGGATACGAGTGCCCTGGCCTGGTTCCGGTCCGACGGTGCCGTGCTGGCGATCGGCGGTGTGTGTCCGGATTCGCCCCAAATCGTGCCGCTGGGCGCGCAATGGTGCGTGGAGGCCGTCGCCGGGGGCCAGGGTTTCGTCCAGTCCAGCGCCCAACTTGATGCTGAGGCGCGTCGCGCGGGACTTCACAGGTATCAGGAAGCGTTGATATCCGCGCTTTCGCGACAGGCCGACGCCGAGTCGAACGTCGCGAGGGTGGCGGCAATCGATCGCGGCCGCGTCGACGCCGACGTTCGCGCTGTGGCGCTGAGCCGGTTTCAAGGCTTGGACGCCGACGAGGCCTGGCGACCGGCACCGGGGGCCGATCCCATCCTGGCGGCTTGCCAGGTCCTGGGACAACGCAGCGGTATGGAGATCGTCGCTCCGCCGCAGTGGACCACGGATGACCATGCCGACCCGGTTCGGGCAATCGCGCGTGCGTCCGGGGTACGGGTGCGCGCGGTGACGTTGGGGCACCGTTGGTGGCGCAGCGCGGTTGAGCCCGTCATCGCCTTTCGCGAATCCGACGGGGCGCCTGTTGCGTTAGTCGCCGATCGCTCTGGGGTGTATCGGTTGGTCGACCCAGCGACCGGCTCCGAGGAGCGGGTGGGTGCTGAGCAGGCTGGACGGCTGCGTCCGAGCGGATTCGCCTTCTACCGTCCGTTGCCGCATGGACCCGTGACCGTCTGGTCGCTGATCCGGTTCGGTCTCAGGGGGAGCCGAGCTGATCTGTTGAGGATGGGGATCCTGAGTCTGGCGGTGGGGGTGCTGTCCTTGGCATTCCCGGTGGCCACCGGCCTCATCCTCGGCTCCGTCGTGCCTGCGGGTCGCCCTGGGCAGGTGATCGCGGCATCGGTGATTCTGCTGCTCCTGGTGGCGGCGTCCACGGGTTTCCTGCTCACGAGGTCTGCCGCGATCCTGAGGGTGCAGGGACGCATGCTCACAAGCATGCAAGGCGCTCTATGGGACCGGCTCGTCGCGCTACCCGTACAGTTCTTCCAGCGTTACTCTCCGGCAGACCTCACCCAACGGGTGAACGGGGTCGATGCCATTCAGCAGGTCGTCGCCGCCATCGCATCGCAGACCGGGCTGGCCCTTGTCACCCTTGTGTTCAGTTCGGTCCTGCTCTTCTTCTTCAGCGTTCCGTTGGCCCTGCTGGTGCTGGCTCTGACCCTGGTGGCGGTATGCCTCAGCAGTGCCGTGACGTGGATGCAGATCTCCCGCCTGCTGGCGATGTACGACGCCCGGGGAAGGGCCTCTGGCGCCTTGCTGCAAGTGGTGCAAGGTATAGACAAGGTGCGTGCCGCCGCAGCGGAGAACCGTGCCCTGCGCGCCTGGGCCGAGCGTTTCGCCGGGCAGGCCTCCAGTTTGCTGGCGGCCTCGAGGCTGTCTGCCGTGAGGACCGCGATCTACGCGACGTTGCCCGCGGTTCTCACCTTCACCGTCTTCGCCGTGGTGGCTGCCCACCCGGACATGATGACGAACACCGCCTTCCTGTCCTTCATCACGGCCCTCGGGCAGATCGCCGGGGCGACGATCCTGCTTGATCTGAGCCTCGGCCTCGCGCTCAACATCGTGCCGCTGTTCGACCGGATGCGACCGGTCCTCACAGAGGAGGAGGAAGTCAGACTCGGTGCTGCAGACCCGGGGCCGTTGTCAGGCAGCGTGGAGCTCGCCGCTGTCACCTACCGGTACCCAGGGATGGGGGTGCCGGTCCTACGGGACGTGAGCATCAGGATCGAGCCCGGTGACTTCGTTGCCCTGGTGGGCCCTTCCGGTTCCGGCAAGTCCACGGTCGTGAGGCTTCTGCTCGGATTCGACGCACCTGAGTCGGGCAGCGTCACGTACGACGACAAGGACCTTTCGGCGCTGGACCTCCGAGCTGTTCGGGCGCAGATCGGGGTATGCCTGCAGGACGCATCCGTCACCGGAAGCGACATTCTGGCCGCTATCGTCGGCGACCGGCCTCTCTCTGAGGACGATGCTTGGTCGGCGGCGGAGAGGGTAGGTCTGGCAGAGGAGATCAGGGCCCTACCGATGGGCATGCGCACCGTGCTGGGCTCCGACGCCGCCACCTTCAGCGGAGGACAGCGACAACGGCTGGTTCTCGCGGCCGCCCTCGCCCGGAACCCCCGAATCGTCATCCTGGATGAGGCGACCAGCACCCTGGACGCCATCACACAAGCCCGGGTTGCGCGCAGTTTCCGCGACCTGCACGTCACCCGGCTCGTGGTGGCCCACCGCTTGAGCACTATTCGTCGGGCAGATCGGATCATCGTCCTGGATCAGGGCCAGGTTGCCCAGCAAGGCACCTTCGAGGAACTCAGGGCGCAGCCGGGCATCTTCCAGGACATGGTGCATCGGCAGTCGTTGTAGCCGGGAAGGCTGGAGCAAAACCTCTTCGCGCGGTCAGGGGTGCTGCGAGACTCAGGGAATGGTGACCGACAGGAAGAAGTCCCGACTAACCGCGACCAAGTACACCGCCATCGTGTTGGCGCGCACCGCGGTCGCCGTCGCCGTCATCCTCACCCTCTACGCGCTGGTACCGATCGACAAGGGCGACAGTGATCAGACGGTCCTCTTCGTGATGACGGTCCTAGGAATCATCTGGCTCCTGGCGGTCGCGCGACAGTTGGTCAGACTGCGGCGCTCGCAGAACCCGATCCTGCAAGTCGGCGAGGCGCTCGCCACCACCGTTGTCCTGCTGGTGGTGTGCTTCGCCCTGACCGCCATGATGATCGACTCCGCGCCCGGGGCACAGTACAGCGAGAACCTCGACAAGACGGCTGCGTTCTACTACTCGATGACAGTGACCACCACAGTGGGATTCGGTGACATCACGCCCACGAGTCACCTCGCCCGCAACGTGGCCGACGTGCAGATGTTCGTGGACTTGGTGGCCCTCGCGGCTGCCCTGAGGGCACTCACGTGGGCGGTGCAGCCATCGTCGCGGTCGTCGCACCGGCCCGCAGCGGCGAAGGAATCCGCTCAGGAGGGCGGGTCCGAGACGGTCTAGGTACCTCCGCTGCCGAGGAACTCCGGCCGAACAGGCCTGCGCACGGTCCGGCCGTGCACCCGCGAGAGCGTCTCGGCGTCCCCGGTATGTCCATGCCATGAAGTCTCTGCAAGCCTCAGGGTATGCGTCCGATCGTCGCCTACGTTGTGCTCGCCTACCTGCTGTCGTGGATGTGGTGGATACCGATGGCGGTCTCCGGAACCGTCGTCGGTCCCGGCCAAGGCTGGCCGACGCATCTGCCGGGCCTACTGGGCCCAGCGATCGCCGCGGTGGTGGTCACTGCGGTTTCGCAGGGGCGACAGGGACTGGGCGACCTGTGGGCGAGGATCGTCCGCTGGCGGGTCAGTTGGGTGTACTACCTGATCATCCTTGTGACGGCGGCGATGGCCTTGATTCCGCTGCTGTCCGAAGTCGACCTCGGCGCCGAAGGTTTCTTCCTCTACTCCGGGGCGCCGGCCGTGGGGCTATGGGTGGTGCTGTTCGTCCTGTTAGTCAACGGATTCGGCGAGGAGATCGGCTGGCGGGGCTTCCTGGCGGACCGGCTTCTCGACCGGTTCAGTCCCGCCGTGACCGCGCTGATCGTGTGGGTCGTGTGGGCGGGCTGGCACGTGCCCTTGTTCCTGGTCGTGGGCAACTTCCGGGAACTGGGCGCCGCGGGCTCAGTCGGCTGGCTGGTCGGAATCGGTTTCGGTTCGGTCTTCCTGACCTGGCTCTACAAGTCCGCCAGCAGGTCGATCCTCATCGTCGCGCTCTGGCACACGGCGTACAACTTCACGACCGCCACCAAGGCCACCGCCGGTGTGGCGGCAGCGGTGGCCAGCACCTTGGTCATCGTGGCGAGTGTGGTGATCCTCCTCCGACGTGCCAGTTGGCGGCGGCCTGACCTGATTACCGGCGGATCGGCCGCATCCGAGGTGACCATATGACTCCCGATGGCCACATCGCGCCCGAGGATTGGCACGACGAGGACATCGTTCTGGTCGACTACCGTGATACCTGGCCGGAAGAGTTCGAAGGTGAGGCGGAGCGTCTCCAGCAGGTGATCGGTCCCTACGTCACCGGGGGGATCCACCACGTTGGCAGCACGGCGATTCCAGGCATGACTGCGAAGCCGATAGTCGACATCCTCGTCGGCGTCCGCGACCTGGATTCCTCGCGCCCGTGCCTTGAATTGCTGCGGCCCTTGAGCTATTGGTACGCGCCGTACCTGCCAGACGTCATGCACTGGTTCTGCAAGCCGACCCCGGCAAGGAGAACCCATCACCTCCACCTCGTCCCAACCGGTTCCCCCCGATACCTGGAGGAATTGGCGTTCCGCGATTTCCTGCGGGGCCAACCCGATGCGGCCCGTGATTACGCGGTCCTGAAGCGGAGACTGGCTGAGCGATTCCGTACCGACCGCGAGGCGTATACCGACAGCAAGGGCGAATTCGTCGCAGAGGTCACCCGAGAAGCGCTCGCTGTCCGGGCGGAACCGCACCGCCTCGATCGTCCGGGAAGTCCTGCAGGCTAGTTGCGGTCTACTCGACGTTCGTCGGCTGGTCGAGGATGCGCACGACAACCGAACCCATGCGCGCGTTCGCCGTGAGTTGACCGGCACCGGCCCCAACCGTGGCCGAGGTGGCGTTTCCGGCCACGGGCGCACCGGTCACCGGACCTATGATCGAGGCTGAACCGGCAGAACTATCCACGGTGACGGAGACGTCGGAACCGGGTAGCACGGCCACTTTGGCCGAACCGAGTTCGGCCCGGATTTTCGATTCCCCGACGAACAGCCAGTCGACCTCGGCAGCCCCGCTGGACACCGAGAGTTGCAGCGGTCCTGACCCTGGCCCCAACTTCGCCGAGCCTGCCTCGACCCCAACAGACACGGGGGCTCGAACTCCGGACAGTTCCAACGAGCCGGCCACCGTGAGGACGTCCAACGGCAGGAAAGGGTTCACCCTGACCGCGAGGGTGGACCCGGCCCGGCTGCCGGCATCCAACCACTTCATGAACGAGGAGCGGGGTGCTTCGGTGGCACCTCGGTCGTCGTACAAGTCGGACAAGATCATCAGTTGATCGCCCGACCTCTCGACCCGGTGAGGTCCAGTCGCCTCCGCCGTGTCCACCTCTGGATCCGCCACTATGGTCAACTTCACGGCGCTACCACGCACGGCTATCCGCGCGACTGCCGGAAGGGAATCGGACGAGTCGGCCGGCCCCTCCTTCGAGAGCAGGCGCTGGGCCTCCTCGGGCGTCAATGAACCAGCGGCGACGTCATCTAGGATCCTGCGGGTCTCATCAGTCACCCCTCCATGCAACGACGCTCGACCCCGTGAGTCAACCCCGACGGCGATCGTGGTGCAGGTGGCCTCAAATGACGTAGTCCTCTGTCTCCCAGACACCGTCGCGATAGAGCACGCGCTCTCTCGCCGGATTCTGGGAGTCTTCCTCGAGCTTCTCGACCCGCCGCAGCAAGGTACGAACAGCATTCGCGACCGGATCGGGTCCGTCTCGGGTTGGAGCGTCGGATCGCCGGACCATGATCTGGCCGGGCACGCCGACCACGACCGAATCGGGGGGGACGGACTTGGCGACGACCGCGTTCGCGCCTATGCGGCTGTCGTCGCCGACCTCGATGGGTCCGAGCACTTTCGCGCCGGCCCCGACGATCACACGGTCCCCGACTGTGGGATGACGGCGTTCCGTTCCCAAGCTGCGCCCACCCAGGGTGACCCCGTGATACAGCGTCACGTCTGCGCCCACGGTCGCTGTCTCTCCCACGACCACCCCGGCGCCGTGATCGATGAAGAGCCGGGGGCCGAGCGTGGCAGCGGGGTGGATCTCGACGTTGGTGGCGAATCGTGCTGCCTGCGAGATCGCCCGGGCGGGGAACTTCTTGCCGCGCGTCCACAATCGGTGGCTGACACGGTGCGCCCAGACTGCGTGCACCCCCGGGTAGAGCAGAGCGACCTCGACCCGGTTGCGCGCGGCCGGATCACGTTCCAGCACAGCGTCGAGATCCGCCCGAATCTGCGCCAGACCTGCGGCCAGCCGACCCTTGCGCTTCATGACTCAGGTGTCGCTCGTGGGTCGACGTTGTCAGTCGGCGAGGCCGGCGAAGAGTGCTGTGGAGAGGTAGCGCTCGCCGAAGGAGGGGATGATGACGACGATGAGTTTGCCGGTGTTCTCGGGGCGGTTGGCGACTTGGGCGGCGGCCCAGAGGGCGGCGCCGGAGGAGATGCCGACGAGTAGGCCTTCGTTGTGGGCGGCGTCGCGGGCGGTTTGCAGGGCGTCGTCGTTGTCGACTTGGATGATCTCGTCGAAGACTCCGGTGTCCAGGATGTCCGGGACGAAGCCGGCGCCGATGCCTTGGATGGGGTGCGGGCCTTTCGCGCCGCCGGAGAGCCCGGGGGAGGCGGCTGGTTCCACGGCGATGATCTGCACGTCGGGTTTGCGTTCTTTGAGCACCTGCCCGACGCCGGTGATGGTGCCGCCGGTGCCGACCCCGGAGATCAGG
>CAYMPK010000008.1:0-2811 GCA_964392145.1 uncultured Actinomycetes bacterium
CTCGGATCAACGCGATCCTGCACCCGGATACCGAGCCCGGTGACGATTCCTAGGTTCAATCGGCAACTGCGGTAGCGCCCAGCAGGTCGGGCGTCCGCTGCCCCCGCTAGGTCGGCAGGAATCCGCTGGCGGGGCCCAACTGTCAGCCCTTGACCGATTCGACGGTCTCGCCGGAATCGGTCTCCGCTGCGCCGCCCGACGGTTCGAGGGGGTCGATGATCTCGGCAGCCTCCTCCTCGGACTCCACGTGAATGGCCGGCAGGATCTTGTTGAGCCATGCCGGCAGGTACCAGTTGGCCTTACCCAGCACGGTCATGAGCGACGGCACGAAGACCAGGCGGACGACGAAGGCGTCCAGCGCGACTGCGATGGCCAGTGCAAGGCCGAACATCTTGATCGTGTTGTCGTCGCCGAAGACGAACGAGATGAACACGCTGAACATGATCAGGGCAGCCGCTGCCACGACCCGTCCGGAGCCGATCAGCCCGCGGCGGACCGAGAGCCGGTTGTCCTTGGTCCGTGTCCACTCCTCCTGCATTCGCGACACCAGGAACACCTGGTAGTCCATCGACAGGCCGAACAGGATCGCGAACAACATCACCGGCAGGAAGGGCAGGATCGGTCCGGTTGAGGTGACGCCGAAGAGGCTGGCGAGGTTGCCCCACTGGAACACCGCCACGGTCGCCCCCAACGCAGCGCCCAGGCTGAGCAAGGAGGTCAGAGCCGCCGTCAGCGGGATCAGGAACGAGCGGAACAGCAACATCAAGGCCAGGAAGCCGAGGCTTACCACGACGAGCAAGAATGCGGGAAGCGCGTCCGAGAGAACCCCGGTGAAGTCGTCGGTGACAGCGGTTGCGCCTCCGACGTAGGCTTTCACCCCGGTGCCGGCGGTTGCCGACGGGATGACATCGGTTCTGATGGTGTCGAGCAGGGTGCTGGTCGCCGCGTCCTGCGGACCGGTGTCGGGCTGGACCTGGATTATCGCGGTGGTGGCGTCCTTGCTGACCGACCCGGTGCCGGGGAAGACAGGGGTCGCCGAGGCCACGCCGGGGGTCTTCGCGAGAGCGGCCGAGAGCTTCTGAGCACCCGCCACCTGATTCGGTGCCGGTAGCTCGGCAACGACGATGAAGGGCCCGTTGGCGCCGGCGCCGAAGCCCTCAGTGGTCAGGTCGTAGGCGGTTCGGGAGGTGTTGCCCACCGGTTTGCCTCCGGCGTCGGGGAATCCCAGCCGCATCGACAGGGCCGGCGCCGCCAGCGCCAGCATCACGACAAGGGCGATGGCGCCGAAGATCCAGGGTCGCTTCTGCAAGGCGCCGGCGTACCGCGCGAAGCCGCGGTTCTGGACTCCGGTGGGAGGTTTGCGCGCCCAGGGCATCTTCACTGCGAAAACATGCTTGCCCAGCAGGGAGATGATGGCGGGCAGCAGGGTGACCGCCGTGAGCATCACCATGATCACGGTGATCGCCGCACCCACCGCCAGGCCGTTCATGAAGTCGATGCCCAGCACGAACAGGCCACCGAGCGCGATGACCACCGTCGTGCCGGCGAACATTACGGCACGGCCGGCCGTGTTGACGGCCTCCAGGGCCGCATCCTTGGGCTCCCGCCCCACGAGCACGGCCTGCCGGTACCGGTTGATGACGAACAGCGCGTAGTCGATACCGACGCCGAGGCCGATCATGGCCGCCAATGTCGGACCGAACGTCGCGATGTCCATGAAACGTGCGGCCACGGCGACCAGGGAGAGCCCCGCCCCGAGTCCGATCAGGGCGGTCAGGATGGGCAGGCCGGCCGCCAGCAGGGAACCGAACATGATCAGCATGATCACGATCGCCACCAGAATGCCCACGGCCTCGGTCTTGGGTGGTTCGGTATTCGAGAAGTCGATGATCTGCCCGCCGACACCAACCTCCAAGCCGTTGGCGTTCGCGGCTTTGACGTCGTCGATCAGGGTCGCGACATCGGCCTTGGGCACGGCGGCCTGGTCCGTTCCCTTGAAGACGACCCGGGCTCGGCCGACGCTGCCGTCCTTGCTCGCCAGCCCCTGCGGAACGGCCGTCGGGATGTAGGGCGGGACGACCGTCGCGACCGAGGGCAGGGCACTCGCCTTGGCGAGCAGCGCCGTCACTTCCGCCTTGGTCTTGGGCGAATTGATGTTGCCGTCAGGCGCCTTGAAGACGATGACGGCAGTCGGCGCGTTCGCCTCCGGGAACTCCTTGGCCAGCAGATTCGTGGCGGTGGTGGACTCGGTGTCCGGAAGGCTGAACGTGTCGTTGTAGTTGCCCTTGAACGCCGCCGAGAGAACCCCGATCAGCACCAGCAGCACAACCCATGCGGCTACCGTCCACCAGGGCTTCCGAACCGCCAAACGCGAGACTCGACCCATGTCGTCACTTCACCTCTGCAGTTGATGCCACGACAACGAGCCTAGGCCAGCCAGTTGGCGCCCTTGCGCGGGTGGTCCCGCGCAAGGGCCACCGGGGCTAGCTGGCGCTCGGGGTAATGGTCAGGTCCACGCCGGCGGTCACCGTCACGGTCACCTTCTCAGTGGTCCCGTTGGCTTGCGTCAGGGTGACCACCGCGACGCCCGGACCGACCGCCTCGGCGCCGGGGTTGAAGGTGGCGCTGCCGTCGGTCCTGCCCTGCGTCAAGGTGAGTACGTCGGGACGATCGGTACTGATCTTGGTCGTCGTGGGGTCGCTCACGCTGAAGACCACCGTCTCGCCGACCTTCGCATTGGCCGTTGTCTGGCCGGGCGCGACCATGATGGGCGGGAGCACGTCGCCTCCGATGTTCGACTGCGATGCGGAT
>CAYMPK010000008.1:2821-18860 GCA_964392145.1 uncultured Actinomycetes bacterium
CGCTGGGACTCGCGGTCGCTGAGGACTGGGAGGCACTGGCGCTGGCCGACGGCGATGCGGAAGCGCTGGAACTACTCGAACTGCTCGAGTTGGAGTTGGAGCACCCGGCGAGGGCCGCGACCGCGGCGGTCAGGCACGTCGCCGACATCAGCACGGTTGCCTTCTTCGATTTCACGAACATGTTTCCTCCTGGTTGGTGGTCGTCCCATCCGTCCGACGCTCCGCGGAACCGGCGCGTTCCCGCCGGTCGTTCCTGTCCGGTGCGACAGGTCGTGTGTCCATCATGCCTGACGCCGCGCGTCACCATCGTCGCCACGCACGAGGGGCGAATCGGGTAGTTTCGCACCCATGGTGGCGATCCGGTGGCTGGCCGGACTCGGAGGCCTCGCTCTACTGGTGATCACGATGTCCAGCGTGATCAGAACGCTCATCATGCCCCGGTCGGTGACGTCCCCGGTTTCAGGTGCGTTCACCTGGGCCACCGTCGGGTTCTGGCGCTTCTTCGCCCGAAGGTCGGGCAGTTATGCCCGTCGGGATGCCATCCTCGCGTGGGCCGCGCCGGTGACGATTCTCGGATTGCTGGTGCTGTGGTTGATGTTGCTGTTCATCGCCTACAGCCTGATCATGTTCGCCGTGTACGACCTCGATTTCAATGTCGCGCTGCGGGAGGCCGGATCCTCCATCTTCACCCTCGGCTTCGCCTCGACCGATCGAGCGCAACTGACCGCGATCGACTTCGTGGCGGCGGCGACAGGACCGATCGTCATCGGTCTGCTCGTCGGCTACCTGCCCACGTTGTACGGCTCGTTCAACCGACGGGAGGTGAACGTCACCCAGTTGACACCGCGCTGTGGGGAACCCAACTGGGGGCCTGAACTGCTGGGGCGACAGGCGCTGCAGGGGACCATGGATCAGCTGCCGGAACTGTGGCACGACTGGGAGCGATGGGCAGCTGACGTTTCCGAATCCCACTCGTCATACCCAGTGCTGATCGCCCTTCGCTCCACCCGCCCCAACCGCAACTGGGCCGTCGGATTGCTGTGCGTGCTGGATGCCGCCGCCCTGCAGGTGGCGCTGATGCCGAGCGTTCCACAGGGCAGTGCTCGGGTGCTCCTGCGCCAGGGTGCCGAGTGTTTCGGGACTCTCGCGACCGCCCTCAAGCGCATCCAGATCACCTCCGACAGCGACACGGACAGCGAGCCGACGATCACCCTGACCTACGAGGAGTTCGCCGCAGCGGTGGAACGTCTTGACGATGCCGGGCTGCCGAGAGAGGTGGAGCTCCACGTCGCATGGCGCTATTTCGTGGAATGGCGTGCGTTGTACGAGCGCAACGCCTATGCCATCTGCGACGAGATCGACGCGGTTCCGGCGCAATGGTCGGGACCTCGGACACCCCCGATGCCCACGATCGCCTCGCCGACCTTGATCCGGATGCGCACTGTCGGACCATCGGTCATCGGGCACGTGCCCCTTGGTCAGGAGGCGCCAGAGGCCGGTCAGTCTGTGGATCCGACAGCTCCGCAGGAGACGGATGGGGCAGACGGGTCCGAGGAGGGCTAGCCCGAACCCGACGGAATCGACCTCGGTTCGCTGACCAGCAGATCCTGCGCCAACCTCAACGGTGCTCCATGCAGAACACCGTGGTCCTGCAGGCACCAGATCTCGGCGATCACGGCGCCCACGAAGGTCCACTGCAACAGCCGGTCGATATCCAGGCCACAAGTCTCGGCGATGATCATCGCGCGGCGTCGCGCCAGCGCCAGCGGTTGAGCGTGTCGACTGAACTCGCCGAACGGGTTGGCCATCAGAGAGGCCGCATCGAAATGGGGATCCCCCAGCCAGCCATGCGGATCGATCGCCACCGGTCCGACGTCTGTCACCAGCAGGTTGTCGTGGTGAAGGTCGCCGTGCAGTACGACCCGCCGTGGTGTGGTGTCCAACAGCCACGCCAGTTGCCTTTCCGCCGCGTCGATCACCACGGTCTCGATGGGCGCATCGGGCTGGTCGCGGAGCCACCTGAAGTCGAAGTCGAGTCCGGAGACGTCGGGCAGTTCATCGATGCTGGGGAGGACGCCTCCAGTGATCGATGCGGTGGCACTGGCCACCTCCGCTCGGTGCAGGCGGGACATCGCCTGGGCGACCGCGGCGGTGGCATCGTCGTCGGCCAGGGCCGCAACTGTGGAGGTGTGGGCAACGAAATCGCTCAGTAGTGCCGGTCCCTCCGCCGCCAGCAATTCGGCAGCGCCGTCGCCCGTCCAGCACCGGAGCGCTGCGGCCTCGCGCCGCCGGGCGAGCGGATCGCCCACTTTCAGTACCGCCGGGCGTCCGTCTGATCGGTGGACCAGCCACACCTTGTTGTAGCGCGACCCGGGGATTGGCACCGCGTCGCGAAGTGCCCATCGAAGCATCCACGGTTCGGGGTCCTCGAGCGGCTCGGCCTGCGACGTCCCGGCGCCGACGGGGTCATCGGGGATTGGACCTACCGCGTCGAACACCGGAGCTACAGCTGACCCAGGATGTGGGCGTCCAACAGACGGTCGACCGTCACGGGCACCTCCATCTGCGGGGTGTGCCCGACCCCGGGAAGCATGACGACCGTGCCACCGCTGATGGTGTTCGCCACCTTGCCCGCCACCCGGGGATCCACCAGGCGATCGAGAGTGCCGAAGATGCACAGCACGGGCGCGTCGACCTCGTCGAGCCTGTTCCACAGGTAGTTGCGCCCCCAAGGGATGAATCCCCGCCCGAGTCCCCGGCTCGACTCCACGAAGGCATCCCAGATGTGCGGGAGTCCGGCCCGGAGCCGGTGCTCGTTGATGGCTTCCGCGCGGCGGTGCGGTGGGATCCGGCTGGGATCGCCGAAGCAGAGTTTCATGGTCTCGTCCACGCGCTGCTCGGGCGTCTGCTCACCGATGGTGCGTTCCAGCAGTCGTGCGGCGCGCGGCAGCAACCCCAGCAGAATCGGAAGTTGGTCCAGTCGCGGCTTGAAGTACGGCAGAGCTGGGGCGAGCAGTGTCAACGTCGTGACCAGGTCGGGTCGCTGCGCGGCGACTGTGGTGACGATGGCGCCGCCCAGCGAGTTGCCCACGAGGTTGACCGGGCCCTCCTGAGCCTCCAAGAAGTCGGTTACCGCGCGGGCATGTCGCTCCAGGCTGTAGTCGCGGGAGATATCTGCCTCGGAGCGCCCGAACCCGGGGAGGTCCAGCGCGGCCCCCACCCTGCCGCGTTCGGCCTGCAGGTGCATCAGGTCGGAGAAGTTCGTGGACATGCCGCCAAGACCGTGCACATACACGATGTCCAGCGGGACGTCCGCGGCGTTGGTCCGGCGGACGAAGAGATCGAGACCATCGATCGTCTCGAATCGTCCTGGGTGAACCGGGGCATCACGGGCTTGGGATCGGATCATCAGCCACGCCTACGCCCGCGGGGGCCGTGTGGCGGAAACGACGGGGGGGAGTCGTCCCCGCCACACGGGGTTGGCGGTGGGCTACGCGCTGGTTGTCGAGGTGCCGGCCGATGGCGCTGTGGTGGCTCCTCGTTGGTCGCTTCCAGTGGAGCCGCTTGTCGAGCCGAGCGCTGCCAGCAACTTGTCCGCCTGGGCTTGGGTCAACTCACCGTCGTTGACTGCATGCGTCAAGAGGTTCTTGAATCCTGCGAGGGTCGGACCATTTCCGCTGCTCAGCAATTGCTTGAGTTGATCGACCTGCGCTTGGTTCACGGACCCGTCGCTGTTGAAGAAGTTGCTTGCGAGGCCGCCCATTCCAGGTCCCCCGCCCGGTCCTCCCATGCCGGGTGCTCCCAAACCCTGCCCGGGTCCACCTTGCGTCCCCCCGCCGGTACCGAGACCGCCAGGGCCGTTACCGCCCTGTCCGGTGGCGCCCGGTAGGCCCTGTCCGGCGGCGCTGACACTGGATGACGTGGAGGCGGCTTGCGCCACTCCCCATGCGCCCAGGCCCAGCGCGAGGACCGCAGCGACCCCGGTCGTCGCCATGAAGATCCGCGACTTCTTGTTCGCCTTCTCGTACGCGGCCTGCCATCCCCCGGCCGGCTCGGAGGTCGCCGGCGGCGCCAGAGGCGGCTGCTGCCAACCGGGGCTGGTGGGGTATCCGGCGGCCGCCGCCGCGGACCGGTTCGGTTGCTCCCCCGGGAGGGACCCTTGGGCGACCTGGCCGATCGGAGGAGTGGCCGGGTGCATCGGGTGCCCGGCGTAGCCCGTTCCCGGCGCTGGCGGTGTGGCCGGCGCCGGGATCGTGGGGGGCAGCGCAGTCGGGTTTGAGGGCGGTGTGATCGGCCCGGTCTCCGAATCGGTCGGTTCGGGGATGTTGTTTTCGCTCATGGGTAGAGCATCGTCTGTCAATCTGGGAGTTCCCTGGGAACTTGAACAGAGTTAGCCTCGACGAATCTGGGAATTCGGTAAGCGTTGGTCCGCCAACCTGTCGGGTTCAGAAGATCCGACGCACACCGGGCACGAGACGGGCCGAGACGGAGACGGCGAAGGCGCCGACGATGGTGAGCAGCGCGAGGATCAACGCGTCGGAGAAGGACGTCGGTGCCAGCACATAGCGCACCAATAGGGCCAGGATGAGCTGGTGGCAGAGGAAGACCCCGAATGCTGCCTCAGCCAGGATCTTCAGTACGCCGGTGGCTGAGCTGCGGCTCCGTGGACCGCCGAACACTTTCGTACCCGCGGTATTGCCCACCACAAACACGCACACCGATGCCACCATCACCGCTGCCCCGTAGTAGGCGACCTGGCTCAGCTGGAAGAGAGGGTCGCGCGGGATCGCGATGTACTGCCACACCACGAGAGTGAGTAGCGCGGCGCCGGCGACGGCAAGCGCCGCCGCCTTGGCTCGGCGCGGCATGGTGTCGCGGTAGGCCAACCCCAACACGAAGAGTCCTACGAATGGCCACCACTGGGTGAGGATCGTCAGCGCCTCAGGGCGTCCCTGCCCCCACAGCTGCGTCACCCCGGCCATCACGAAGACGGCGGCTGTGAAGGCTGTGAATGCCCATCCGGTGATCAGCGCACGGCGTTTGTCGTCGGTGAGGAACGCGGCCAGGATCGGTGCGACAAGGTAGAGGCCGACGATGATCCATAGGAACCACAGCGCCCCATAGAAGTTGCCATCCACAGCCATGACACGCAGTTCGGTCAGCGACACCGGACGCTGTTCGACCGTGTACCTGACGAAGGTGAGGTAGATCAGGTTCCAGGCAATCAGCGGGGGCAGGATCTTGGCGAAGCGCCGCCGGTAGAACGCCGCAGGTCCAGCCGCGTGCGCGGACCGATCCAGTACCAGTGCGCCGGAGATCATCACGAACACCGGTACCGCCCACACGAACATTAGATCCATGACGGCGGCGGCCTGCCATCCCACGAGGGTCCGGTTGGTGCTCAGTGGCCGCATCGCGTGGATGATGACGACGCCGATGACCGCGGTCACCCGCAACACGTCCAGACCTGGCCGCCTCGTCACACTCGGATGCTAGGGGCCACCGCGCGGGTTACGGGCGACCGGGATGCGCGCGTCGGCTTGTCGTAGCCCGATCTGCGAATTCCGGTGCTGATCTTCCAGGCCTGGGAACCCACCTAGAATGACGTTCGTGGACACCTCCGGAGATCTGGTCAGTTGCGAGATCCAGCGCGGTGTGGCAACCATCGTGTTGCGGCGCAGCGACAAGTTGAATTCGATGAATGACGCCATGATCGCGCAGCTGCTGTCGGCCCTGGACGAGGCGTGCGACTCGGCCCGGGTTGCAGTGATAAGGGCCGAACCCGGGGTGCGGGTGTTCTCCGCGGGGCATGACCTGTCCGAAGTTGCGGCTGGCTTCGACGACCCGGCGCTGTGGGACAACCCGGTGGAATCGTTGCTCGCCGGGCTTCCCCGGCGACCGATCCCGGTGATCGCAGCAGTGGAGGGAAGCGTATGGGGCGCTGCGTGCAACCTGGTCGTGGCGGCGGACCTGGTCGTCGCGTGCCGCGATGCCACGTTTGCGATCACCCCGGCGAAACTCGGGGTGCCGTATTTCGACGACGGTGTGGCCGCCTTCCTCGCCGCCCTGCCGGTTCACATCGCCAAGGAGATGTTCCTGACCGCTCGGCCGCTCTCTGCGGAGGACGCACACCGGTGGGGGATGGTGAACCGGCTAGTGGCGGATGAGGTCGAATTGACCGAGGTTGTGGCGCACATGGCCGCGACCATCGCGGAGTTGGCCCCATTGACCCTGCGGACGGTGAAGGCACAGTTCGCCGCGATGACGGCGTTGCGTCCGGCCGACGAGGCGGAGCGTGCTGAGCTTCTCGCGCTGCGGCAGCAGGCTTGGCGAAGCGAGGACTTCAAGGAGGGCGTGGCCGCCTTCGGGGAGCGGCGCAAACCCGAATTCGAGGGACGCTAGCCGCCTGGTGACGGTTGCGGCTGCGGTGTCCTGTCGTCGGCCGGTGCCAGCGGTATCTCGACCCGGAATATGGCACCGCCGCCAGGAGTGTCGAGGATGGTGATACTCCCACCGTGCGCTGTCACCAGCGCCGCGACGATGCTCAGGCCGAGTCCCGCCCCACCCCGGTCGCGGCTGCGGTCGGCGGAGGCGCGGTAGAAGCGCTCGAATACCCTCGACTTCGCCTCGTCATCCAACCCGGGGCCGTTGTCGAGAACTTCCAGGACCGCATGCGCTCGCTGAATGCCTGCGGTGGTGCCCACCTTGACCTGGACCGGCCCGTCGGTGTGGGTCAGCGCATTGCCCACCAGGTTCACGGCGACCTGCCGTAGCCGCGCCTCGTCGCCGAGCACGATGGGTGCCTGGCTGCCTGGGAGGACCGTCAGGGTGATGTCGCGGTCCGGATGGGCTGCGCGGGCATCGTGCACCGTGTCGCCAGCCACTGGGATCAGGTCTACCGGTTGCTGTTCAAGAGGACGTCTCTGATCGAGGCGGGCAAGTAGCAGCAGGTCGTCGACCAAACCGCCCATCCGCGTCGCCTCGCCTTCAATGCGGGTGAAGGCGCGGTCGATGCCGGCATCGTCGATCGCCCCCTGCCGGTAGAGCTCGGCCAGGCCACGGATCGAGGTCAAGGGGGTCCGGAGTTCGTGACTCGCGTCGGCCACGAACTGGCGCATTCTCGCTTCGGAGGCCTGCGCCTCGCCGAGAGCGGCTTCCCGGGCCGCGAAGGCGGCCTCGAGTCGCATCAGCATCACGTTGAGTGCCACAGATAGTTGGCCCACCTCGGTGCGCGGGTCCGCTGCCGGCACTCGACGCGACAAGTCACCGTTGGCAATCGCCGTGGTCGCCCGTTCCACTTCGACCAACGGCGCGAGGCTGCGTCGGACGATGAAGTAACCGACCACCGCGACCATCACGAGGACGATCAGCCCGATGCCCAGCAGCAACAGCGAGAGTCGAGCAACGATCGAGTCGACTTCGGCCAAGGAGCGGGCAACCACCCGGGAGCCGTTCTGGCGCGCAGACGCCACCACCCGCCAGCTGGGTTCGCCCCCCTGACCGGGCACGGAGAACGGGCGGCCTTGCTCCGAACGGACTTTGGCTGCGGTGATGCTGGAAACGTCCGGACCAGCGGTCCCGGTCGCCGAGTTCGACCGGATGACGCCACCGCTGTCGTCGAGGATGCCGACGTAGAAGTCGGTGGGCAGTTGGGGCCCGGGGTTCCTATCCCCGGGGCTGAACTGGGGTAGGTCCGAGGGGGGTCGCTCGATGACACTTGGACTGCTGGCCACATCGATCAACTGTCGGTCCACCTGCCCCACCAGGTAGCCCCGGAGTGAGGTGACGGCAACCAGTCCGCTCACGGTCAGGGCGGCGGCCACCAACACCACCACCGCCGCGACCAGGCGGAAGCGCAGCGGGGTCCTCGGCGTTCGCATCGACGACTACCCCCTCGGTGGTCGCAGGGAGTAGCCCACGCCGCGCACAGTCTGGATCATGCGTGGCTCGGTGGTGTCCACCTTGCGCCGGAGATAGGAAACGTAGGACTCCACGATGCTCGCATCGCCACCGAAGTCATAGTCCCAGACCTGGTCCAAGATCACGGCCTTGCTCAATACCCGGTCCGGATTGCGCATGAAGAGTCGCAACAAGTTGTACTCGGTTGGTGACAGGTTCACCGGCTCGCCGGCTTTGAGCACTTCGTGACGGTCCTCGTCCATGTCGATGTCTCCGACGCTCAGCATCGTCGACGGGGCCGGGGTGAGCGTCCCGGCGCGTCGCAACAGCGCCCGAAGTCGGGCGACGACCTCCTCCAAGCTGAAGGGTTTGGTGACGTAGTCGTCACCGCCGACCGTGAGTCCACGCACTTTGTCCTCGGTGGAATCGCGCGCGGTGAGGAAAAGGACCGGCGCCGTCGAGCCCTCGTTGCGCAACCGACGCACCACCTCGAAGCCGTCGAGTCCGGGCATCATCACATCCAGAACCAGGGCGTCGGGCCGCTGGGCCCGGGCCCTCGTCAATGCCTCGTTGCCGTCAGCCGCCGTCACCACATCGAAACCGGCATAGCGAAGGCTCGCCGACAACAACTCCAGGATCGTCGGTTCATCGTCGGCGACGAGCAGGCGGGCTGTTCCGCCCGCCTGCTCGCCGGAGGCCACTGCGCTCATGGAGCCATCATGCCGTGTTGGCAGTGGCGCCGGTGGCGGCTGAGTTCGCCGTCGTAGGACTAGTCAGGTCGTACAGGGTGACCCCGTCAATCGTCGTTGCCTTGAAGTTCTCACTCACCCAGGTGTTGATCTCGCCGCTACTGGAGCTGCCGTTCATACCCGGTCCGAAGCCGCCACCGCCGATCCAGTAGTGGATCTTGCCCGCCGCGACCAGCGCTTTGAACTCATCCAAGGTGGGCGACGGATCTGTCCCATTGAAGCCTCCGACCGGCATGACCGAGTGACCGGTGGCCAACTGATAGCCGGCCGTGTTCATCGATCCGACGCCCGCCGCGATCCAGGTGTACTTGTCGGCATCCGTGTTGAGCACGCCAACCAGTTCACTGCTCACTTCAGGGGCGTTCAGCAGGTTTCCGGGACCATTGCCGTTCCCGCCCTGGGCGGTCCCCTGTGACGACGAGCCAGGTGCCGCCCCGGGACCGCCGGCGGCGCCGGCAGATGTCTGGCCATTGTTGGTGCCGGTCTGACCGCCGGGTCCTCCAGGGCCACCGGGGCCGCCCATCCCACCGGGGCCGCCCATCCCGCCAGGACCGCTTCGCGCACCGCCGATGCTTGGCCCCGCGGTGACAATGCCACCTGAATGCGGTGATGAGACTGTCTGGGCAGCGAACGCCGCAGGTCCGATCAGGGCCGCGACGATCCCCACGCCGGCGACGATGCCGCCGATCCGAACGGTATTGGTGACGCCCAGACCTATCAGTACAGCGGCGCTCAGCCCGAGGGCCACGGTCACCGCGCCGAGCAGGCTGTAGACACCACCTGCCAGCACGAGCAACCACATCGCGTAGCCGCTGGTGACTGCCAGGGTGCCAGCCAGGGTCCAGCGCGCAGCCACGTTGTCGCGTCGACGCCACAGCAGGACCGATCCGATGGCGACAAGCGCAGCGAGTGCCGGTGCGAGGGCGATTGCGTAGTACTGGTGGATGATGCCGCTGGCGAAGGAGAAGGTCGCCCAGGTGACAAGTGCCCAGCCACCCCAGATGATCAACCCGGCACGCAACCGACCAGTCCGCGACTGACCCCGGGTCAGAACGATTCCGGCGACCAACAGGATCGCAGCGGCCGGTAGCAGCCAGGCGATCTGACCGGCCCAGTCGTAGGAGAACAGCCGGGTGAGGCCGGCCGAGCCGCCGAATCCGCCCGGACCGCCGCCAGGTCCACCGGCGCCTGGGGCGCCACCTTGGGCTGCGCCGCCGAGCATCTCCGCCATCCCCTGGCGGCCGGGGGTGACCGCCCCGGTCTCATTGCCGGTGAGCCGTCCGACGCCGTTGTAGCTCATGATCAGGTCGACGATGCTATTGGTCTGGGAACCGCCAATGTAAGGTCGCGAAGATGCGGGCATCAGCTCCACTATCGCCACCCACCAGCCACCCGCGATCACCATCGCCACGAAAGCGATCAGCAGGTCGCGGATGCGCTTGAACAGACCCGTCGGAGCGGCGATCAGGTACACCAACAGGAAGGCCGGGAGCACCAGGAAGGCCTGCCCCATCTTGGTCAGGAAGCCCAATCCGACCAGGGCGCCTGCCAGCGCGAGCCAAACGGGGGAGGCCTTCTCGGTAGCGCGAATCACGGCGTAGGCCGCGCACACGAGCAACAGGACCAGTAGGGCGTCCGGATTGTTGTAGCGGAACATCAGTACCGCCACCGGGGTGAGGGCGAAGGCGGCTCCGGCGATCAGACCGGCCACCCGCCCGTACCAGCGCTTCACACCGAGGTACAGCATCCCAACGCTGGCGACACCCATCAGAGCCTGCGGCGCCAGCACACTCCAGTAGTTGAGTCCGAAGATCCGAGCCGAAAGGACCATCGCCCACAGGCTCAGGGGAGGCTTGTCGACCGTGATCGAGTTGGCGGCGTCAGAGGAACCGAAGAAGAACGCCTTCCAACTCTGGGTGCCGGCCTGGACCGCGGCGGAGTAGAAACTGTTGCCCCAGCCGGTCTTGTCCAGTGCCCAGAGGTACAGCACCGCCGTGCCGGCCAACAGAACCCAGATCGCCCAGCGCGTCCAGCGCGGGTCCTGGCCGACGAAGTCGGCATCCTTCGGGGCGGACATCGACTGTGTGGTCCGGGCCGTGGGCGCGACCGTGGGAGTCGCGCTGGCGAGGGTGGTCTGCGAAGTCATGATTGCGCCTTTCGGTTGAAGACCCAGGATCGGAAGAGCAGGAAACGGACGACGGTCGCCAGCAGATTCGCGACGGTCAGCACCACGAGTTCAGTGCCGCGGGAGGTACCCGGTGCGAACGCATGCAGGAGCAGCAGAGCCCCGGAAGTGATAGCGAGGGCGATGCCGAGGACGGCGAAGCCCTGGGCCTGATGCTTGACCGCACCTCTGCGGGATCTCAGTCCGAAGGTGAAGCGTCGGTTGACCGCGGTGTTGGCAACGGTTGCCAGCAGCAAAGCGGCGATATTGGCGACGAGCGGACCCGCGAACTCACGAAAGACCAGGAACAGTCCGGCGAACAGAGCCGTCGAGGCGACGCCGACGATGGCGAAGCGTACGACCTCGCCGAGTAGGGAACGGTCCGCTTCGGGTTCGATGACTGGCCGTGCCCGGATCTGATCCAGTGGGATGCTGCCGGTGGCGAAGCCGCGGGCGAGTCGGGCCATGCCCCGGATGTCCGCCTTGGCGGTGGCTGCTATGTCCACCCGGGAGTCCGGGTCGTCGATCCAGTCCACGGGGACTTCATGGATGCGAAGCCCAGCGCGCTCGGCCACCAGCAAGAGTTCGGTGTCGAAGAACCACTCGTTGTCACTGACCAGCGGCAGAAGCTCTTCAGCCCTGTCGGCCCGAACGGCTTTGAACCCGCACTGGGCGTCGGTGAAACTGGCCCCCATCGCAGTTCGGAGCATGAAGTTGTAGGTGCGTGAGATGAACTCCCGCCGGGGGCCCCGTACCACCCGCGAACCCTTCGCCAGCCGCGTGCCGATCGCCACGTCGCTGTGTCCCGAGAGCAGCGGGGCAACCAGGGGCAGGAGGGCCTCCAGATCGGTGGAGAGGTCGACATCCATGTAGGCCACGACCTCCGCGTCGGCACCCGACCAAGCCGTGCGCAAGGCTCGGCCCCGCCCCTTGAGGTCAAGATGCAGCACCGTCACCTGGGAGGGGAACTCGGCGGCGAGTCGCCGCGCCACGGCCAGGGTGGCGTCAGTGCTGGCGTTGTCGGCGATCACCACTCGGGAGCTGAACGGGATGGTGGCGAGATGGGTCAGCAGCCGTCTAACGCTGGCGTCGAGACCGGCCTCCTCGTTGTAGACCGGGATGACGATCTCCAGGTCGACCCGTCTGACCGGACCGCTGGCCTGGTGTGGGGACGACGCCAATTCGTCCGTCGACGGCCACGCGCGGGTGGTGGAACCGTCTGCGGGAGGTACCAGTTCTGCTGTCATGGTTCGACTTCATCGGCCCTACCTGGGAGGAACCTGGGAAAGTCATCGGAGCCAGGTCCCACTTCGAACCCCGATTGCGCCCCCGCTACTTGCCCTTCTTGTCCCCCTCTTGGGCGGGAAGCTGGCTGAGGAGCGACGCCTTGGCCTCGCCGAGCTTGGACATCCCCTCCGCGTCCAGCACCGGGTACTGCGGATCGATCTCCATCAGCGCGTCGATCAGGATGGCCGAGGTCGCCAACCGGGCGAACCACTTCTTGTCGGCAGGCACCACGTACCAGGGGGCATCGGCCGTGCTGGTATGGGAGAGGACCTCGGAGTACGCCTTCTGGTAGTCATCCCAGTAGCCGCGTTCGGTGATGTCGTTGTGGGAGAACTTCCAGTTCTTGGCCGGGTCGTCGATTCGGGACAGGAAGCGTTTCGCCTGCTCGTCCTTGCTCACATTGAGGAAGACCTTGATGATCTTGGTGCCCTGGGCGGTGAGGTACTTCTCCCAGTCGTTGATGGAGCGGAAACGCTGCTTCCAGATCCCTGGTTCCTTGCTCGCATCGGCCGGAAGCCGTTGGCTCTTGAGGAATTCGGGATGAACCCTGACAACCAAGGTCTCCTCGTAGTAGGAGCGGTTGAAGATCCCGATGCGACCTCTGTCGGGTAGTCGCTTCTGGCAGCGCCAGAGGAAATCGTGGTCGAGTTCCTCGACGGTCGGGGTCTTGAACGAATGGACGTCGACGCCTTGGGGGTTCACCCCGCTCATGACGTGCTTGATCGTGCCGTCCTTACCGGCGGCGTCCATGGCTTGCAGCACCAGCAGCACGGAGGAACGATCGGCCGCATATAGACGGTCCTGGTACTCGGCGAGCAACTCGATGCCCTCGGCCAGCAGTTCCGGGGCCTGGGCCTTGGTCAGTCCCTTGCGGCTGTATGCCGGGTCGAAGTCCTTGGGAAGGGTGACCTTCTTCCCCGCCGGCACCCGGAGGGGTTCGATCAGATCGTGAATCCGCTTGTGGCGCTTATCGCTCATGTCTCCTCCTGGGCCGGCACTCAATTGCACGCTAGCGGGGTTCCCGTGGAGGCGTCCAGCAGAGCGGCTGGTCGACCTTCGGGCAACCAACGCTGCCAGGTGCCATTGTGGGCGGGTGCACTCCTTCGCCGATGAGAACGAGGACCTGGTTCGGGCGATCATCGACTACGCCCTCATGCGGTTGCGCCTGGATCCAGTGCCGCTCGGCCACCCCCAGACCCTTGAGGAGTTGACCGCCCAGGTCGGCCAGACCATCACAGCCGAAGGGATCGGCGGTGGGCGCGCCCTCGAACTCTTCGACGCCGTGCTCTCCAATGCCTGCGTGAGCGTGGACCACCCCCGATACCTGGCCTTCATCCCAGCGGCTCCCACCGAGGCCGCGACAATGTTCGACCTGGTCGTCGGGGCGTCCAGTCTGTATGGCGGATCGTGGCTCGAGGGCTCGGGCGCCGTATACGCGGAGAACCAGGCGTTGGCCTGGTTGGCGGGGATCGCCGGCTTTCCCGAGGAGGCGCGGGGGGTCTTCATGCAGGGCGGGACCGTGGGCAACCTGTCGGCTTTGGTCGCGGCCCGGCACCTGGCGATGGAGCGGCTGGCCGCTGGCGGCGGACGGACTCCGGCGCGCTGGGTAGTTGCCTGCAGCGCGGAGGCGCACTCGTCGATCGACCAGGCGGCGCGGGTCATGGACATCGATCTGCTGCCGGTGCCGGTGGGCGAGGACGGCCGGCTCACCGGTGAACTGCTGATCGATGCCGTTGCGGCCGCCTCGCCAGAGATGACAGCAGGGTTGTTTGCCGTCGTTGCCACCGCCGGCACCACGAACGTGGGCATCATCGATGCCCTGTCACCCGTGGCAGACGCCGCCACCGACCTGGGGATCTGGTTGCACGTCGACGGCGCCTACGGCCTCGCGGCCCTCGCGGTGCCGGAGGTGAGACCGTTGTTCAGGGGGATCGAACGGGCCGACTCCTTCATCACCGACCCGCACAAATGGCTGTTCGCGCCGATGGATGCCTGTGCTCTGCTCTACCGGGATGCCTCCGCCGCCAGGCGTGCCCACACCCAGTCGGCCGGCTATCTGGACGCGACCATGGCGCCAGCGGACTTCAACCCCAGTGACTTCGGTATCCACCTGTCGCGGCGAGCGCGCGGACTGCCCTTCTGGTTCTCGCTCGCCACGTACGGCACCGACGCCTACGCCGAGGCCGTCCGCTCCGGCATTGAACTCGCCGAGGAGGCCGCGACGGAGATCACCTACCGCGAGGACCTCGAGTTGGTGCGCGAGCCTTCGCTGTCGATAGTCCTGTTCCGTCGCCGCGGGTGGACCCGCGAACAGTACTTCACCTGGTCTGCCCGGTTGCTCGCCGACGAGGTGGCGCTCGTCCTGCCCACGACATACCGCGGTGAGACTGTGCTTCGGTTCGCCTTTGTCAATCCGAGGACGACCATCGATGATGTGGTGCTGATCCTGGACAGTTTGGGCTGACGTCCGAGGTGTGCCGCGGTGAACCGCTGGCGTGGCGTCTGAGGTCGCCGGTCAGGAACTCTGGGCGGCCACTCTTCGATTCTGTCCCGCGGCCGCGTAGGCGCTGATGTCCAGGAACAGACCGAGGATGACGAAGGCCCACCCGAAACCGTTCACCCCGTTCATGAACCAGTACACCAGGATGTACATCAAGGTTGTGTAGGGCAGCAGGATCAAGCCGGCCAGGGGGGCGATCCAATTGCCGTTGAATGCCTGCTGGACGTGGTTGCTGAAGATCCAGATGAGGAAGATGGTGACGCGGGGGAAGGCGGATCCCAGCAGGATGGCAAAGCAACCGCACATCGTTGTCCTCCATCGATAGGTCGTGGCACCAGGTTTCAGGGCCCTCGGACTGCCGGCCCCCCTTCCGAGAGGAACCGTGCCCAACTATGGCAGATGCTGAGGATCGGTGCCGGATCTTGCCCCTAGGCTGAGAACCATGAATCCCTCGCAGCCCGGCGCAGCCGCCACCCAGGATTCCTCCCAGGTCACCAAGCACCAGCACCCACGAGCACGCTGGTTCGGATTGTTCTTCGTTGCCCTAGGTGTGGCGATGATCATCGTCGACGCGACGATCGTCAACGTCTCGATCCCGAGCATCATCGACGATCTGGGGATCACCTCCAGCCAGGCACAGTGGGTCCAGGAGGCCTACACGCTTGTGTTCGCGGCCTTCCTGTTGATGTTCGGCAGGTTGGCTGACCGCTGGGGGCGCCGGCGACTGTTCCTGATCGGCGTAGTTATCTTCATGCTCGCCTCTGTGCTGGCCGCCATCGCCGACAGCGGCGGAACCCTCATCGGAGCGCGGCTCCTGCAGGGCATCGGCGGAGCCATGATGCTCCCCACCTCCCTGTCGATTATCAACGCCGGCTTCCGCGGCAAGGACAGGGCGATCGCCTTCGCGGTCTGGGGGTCGACTATCGGCGGGACGGCCGCGCTGGGCCCCCTGTTGGGCGGCTGGCTGACGACCGACTTCTCCTGGCGTTGGGCATTCGGCATCAACGTGCCGCTGGGCATCGCGGTCTTCGTCGGTACCTGGATCTTCATCAGTGAGTCGAAGGACGCCGAGGCCGACACGGGTGTCGACATCGCGGGGGCCCTGTTGTCGGTGCTCGGCATCGGTCTGATCGTTTTCGGCCTGATCGAAGGTCGGAACTATGGCTGGTGGACCACCCTCGGGGAGCCGGGTGTCGGCGACTGGAAGTGGCCGTGGGCACTGTCACCGGTTCCGCTGGCGTTTCTCCTCGGTGCAGTGCTCCTCACCGTCTTCGCCTTCCTGGAGCTACGGCGCAACCGGGCTGGAAAGACGGTGTTGCTCGATCTATCGCTGTTCTCGTTGCCGTCCTTCCGAAACGGCAACATCGCCGCCGCCATCGTCAGCCTCGGTGAGTTCGGCTTGCTGTTCGCCCTTCCGCTCTGGCTGCAGAACGTGCTCAA
>CAYMPK010000008.1:18960-21752 GCA_964392145.1 uncultured Actinomycetes bacterium
GGATCGATCATCCCGATGTTGGCCAAGAATCCGGCCACCGAGCCGGTGGCGAAGGCCGCTGGGGAGTCGCTGTCGACCGCGACCCGGTGGGCGGCGTTCGCGGCCGCCGGGTTCCTGGTCCTCGGATTCCTGGCCAGCCTGTCGCTCGGGGCATCCAAACCGCTGGGTGATCCTGATCCGCCCGGCATGGACGCCGAACCCGGGCTCGCCTAGTCGCGACACCGAGGGGCGCCTACCCCTTGGGTGCCGGTCCGCCCGACTCGTCGGCCACATCCGACACGGGTCGATCGTCGCCGGGCTCGGACGGCCAGGGCGTCGTGGGATCGTTCGTGGGATCGTTGTCCAGGCGGTGCTCGATCCGTCGGAGCAGGGTCTTGATCTGTTCCTGCTCCTCATGGGTGAAGGCGTCGCGATCGACGACCAGTTTCGCGGTGATCTGTGCGCCCAGGCACAGGGCGAGGATGAACATGCTCACGATCAGGTAGGCACCGACGCCTCGACCGGGCGTGGTGGTGGGGTACTGGTCGCCGTAGCCGACGGTGAACCCGGTCACGATCGCCCACCAGGTGCCTTCGATGGGACCTTTGTGTTCCAGTACCGCGTAGAGCAGGCCGCAAGCCACCAGGTTGACTGCTGTGATCGCGGCGAGCAGGAATGGTCTGTTGATAACCCGCATGACGAAGGCGCCCACCGGGTGTTGTGAAGGTCCGGGTGCGGTCGCCACTAGTCCACCTGCCCCGAATCGGTGGTGTCGTTAGCGGCGATGACACGTTCGATCCGTACCCGGGCCGCGTTCAGGAAGTCCTGACAGATCTTCGCCAGTTGCTCACCGCGTTCCCACAGTGCCAGGGATTCCTCAAGCGTCCCCGGTCCCTGCTGCAGCCGGTCGACGACCTCGCCGAGCAGGTCGCGCGCCTGCTCGAAGGAGAGCTCCTCGCTGACGGGGGTGGCAGTTCCCTGCTGATCCTCGGTGCCTGTCATCGATCCTCCTCCGCCGGCCGTCCGGCGTTGTGTGCTGCGGGTTCATTGCGATCAGTCAGACCGTTGTCGGTGCGAACGGCACGGATATCCCCTCGCGCCAGCCGAATCAGAAGTCCGGAACCCGGCGGGACATCGCTCGGAGCCCGTGCCACCGCGCCGCTGTCGGTCAAGGTGATGGAGTAACCCCGTTCCAGAGTCGCCGCGGGGGACAGGGCGTGCAGTTGGGCCTCGGCGGCGGCCAGGGACGAACTGATGCCGTTGAGCAGCGAGGTGAGAGCGCGTCGCCCATCAAGCCGGGCAGCTTCGACACGGGCGGCCATGTCGTCCACGACACCAGTCGGGTCTGCCAGGCCGCGAGTCCGTCGGAGGTGGTCAAGATGCTGGGATTCACGATCGAGCAGGTTCCCCATCTGGCGTCGCAGCGTGGCGCTTAGATCCCTCACGATGGCCTCCTGCTGTGCCAGGTCGGGCACTACTTGGCGGGCAGCATCGGTGGGCGTCGACGCCCGCAGGTCCGCGACGAAGTCCAGCAGTGGTGAGTCCCGTTCGTGGCCGATGGCGCTCACGACTGGGGTCGTCGCGGCGGCCACGGCCCGGACAAGGGACTCCTCGCTGAAGGTGAGCAGATCCTCGGCGGACCCACCTCCTCTGGTGATCACGATGACGTCGACCCCATCGATGCCGTCGAGTTCGACGAGGGCTTTGATCACCGCCGCGGGGCTTCCCGCGCCCTGCACCGCCACTTCCTTGATTTCGAACGGGATGCCGGGCCATCGTCGGCGCGCGTTCTCCACCACATCGCGTTCGGCGTCCGAATTGCGCCCACAGATCAGCCCGATGCTGCGCGGCAAGAACGGCAAGGGCTTCTTGCGGTCCTGTTCGAACAGACCTTCGGCGGCGAGGATTCCCTTCAGCTGCTCGATTCGCGCGAGGAGTTCGCCGATGCCAACAGCGCGTAATTGGCGAGCCCGCAGGTGGAGGTCGCCACGGCCGTTCCAGAACTCCACGCTGGCAAGCACCACCACCCGGGCCCCTTCAGCCAGGGCGGGTTGCACACGGTCGATCATCGCGGCGGTTGCGACCAAGGAGAGTGATTGGGTCGTCTCGGTATCGCGCAGTCGCATATAGACCTGGGGGGCGCCGGTCCGTCGGCGGATCTCGGCGAGTTGCCCCTCGACCCACACCTGTCCGAGTCGTCCGATGTAATCCTGGAGGGCCTTGCTCAAGGCGCGCACCGGTGCTGGTGATTGCTCGCTCTGCTCCAGGGCCACGCAGCAGAGCCTACGAGAGGTGTTGCGGAATCCAGGGCGGAACTACCATGGTGGGATGACCGAATCCGAGCGCACAGTCCTACTCGCCTCCCCCCGCGGATACTGCGCAGGCGTGGATAGGGCGGTGATCACCGTGGAGAAGGCCCTGGAGCTCTACGGCGCGCCGATCTACGTGCGGAAGGAGATCGTCCACAACCGGCACGTCGTTTCCACGTTGGAGCGTCGGGGCGCCATCTTCGTGGACGAGACCGACGTCGTGCCGCCGGGATCGCTGGTCATCTTCAGCGCCCACGGGGTTTCTCCGACCGTCCATGACGAGGCGAAACGACACAACCTGAGAACCATCGACGCAACCTGCCCGCTGGTGACGAAAGTCCATAACGAGGCCCGCAGGTTCGCGGCCGAGGACTACCAGATCGTGCTCATCGGTCATGCCGGCCATGAGGAGGTGGAGGGCACCACTGGGGAGGCACCCGACCACATCACCCTGGTGCAAAGTCCGGAGGAGGCGGCCGAGGTCGAACTCGACGGCGAGCTCGG
>CAYMPK010000008.1:21762-25839 GCA_964392145.1 uncultured Actinomycetes bacterium
GGGCGCCGGTCCCGGCGGCTCGCTCTGCCGTTCGAACTCGACGCGCAGCGGCCGGTCGCCTGGCTGTCGCAGACCACCCTGTCGGTGGATGAGACGTTGGAGACCGTCGATGTGTTGCGCAAGCGGTTGCCGCTCCTCATCGATCCTCCGAGTGACGACATCTGTTACGCGACCCAGAACCGACAGTTGGCTGTGAAGGTCATAGCGCCTCGGGTGGACCTGCTCATCGTGGTCGGCTCAGGCAATTCCTCCAACTCGGTGCGATTGGCCGAAGTCGGCCTCGAGGCCGGTGCCGGCGCTGCTCACCGGGTCGATGATGCTTCGGAGTTGGCCGAAGGATGGCTTGACGGTGTGACGACTGTCGGCCTCACATCGGGCGCATCGGTGCCCGAGTCGCTCGTGGACGGTGTACTGGACTGGTTGGCAGCGCACGGTTTCAGCAACGTCGAAGTGGTCAGCGCCGCGGACGAGAAACTCACGTTCGCGCTGCCTCCCGAACTTCGGCGGGATCTGAAAGCGGCTGGGTCGTCATGAACCATCGGGGGCGCTCGAACTGACCGTCACCCGGAACCTGTAGTGGGTCTGTCGGCTTTGCTGCCTGGAACGGCAGTGGGTCAGCCTGCTGTGCCGAGAAGTCCGGCCTTCTTGTCCTTGCGTCGGAACCTCGCGCCGCGCACCAGCACCACGACCAGCGCCAACGCTGTTCCTGCGAAGATCCACGGTGCGTTGAACGCGAGTCCGGTGGCCAAACTGCTGGCCTGCTTCACGAGGGCGTTGCCACCAGCGGTCCACAAGGTGGGCTGGGAGGCGAAGATCAACGCGAACAGAAAAGCCAGCGGCGGGCTGATCACCGCGGTTGCGAGGTCCCGGCGTCGCACGAGTACCGCACCCAGGAAGCACATCACGACGAAGGCCGCGCCCGTGATCCAACCGACAGCGCCGGTCCGCCAGGCGTCGACCAGGCCGACGGCCGTCGTGACCAACAGGATCATGAAGAAGACCGACCACGTGCCCAACTTGCCGCCGTCCGCTTTGGGTGGCGGCACCGGGGTCATCGCAGGCGGTTGGTATGCCTCATCGGATGGCGGAGGCATCGGCACGAAGACCTGGCCGCCAGCGGCGGCTCCGGCGGCGAACACCGGCGCGCCCGAGCTTCCAGACGTGCCCGGGGTTCCGCCAGGATTCACGCTCGGTGTGACGACTGGGGGCGCCTCGGGGGTGACGTTGGTTGGGGTCGAGGAGGCGGTTGCCGGCTCGTTTCCTGACTCGGACGACGATTCGGGGCGAAACAGGTCGTGCGTGGGGACGGTTGGCCCCGCCATCACGCTCTCTCCCGGGCTACGCCACGGCCACTCGGGAACGTTCGCCGGAGCATCCGAACCGGGCGGGTCGAAGGGGCTGCCGCTGGATGTCACGGTTGCTGGTGCATTGCGGGCCGTCCCGGCGGCATGGTTCGGACGCTGGAACAGGCTACTCATGGGCTCCAGGGTACGCCAGGGGCCCAGCGGGCAGCGTCATTGACGCAGCCGATCTGGGTTCAACCCGCCTCGGCCGTGGGTAACCTCCGCACCGGCGTGGCGAGTTCTGCCAACTCTGCAAGTTCTCCGGTGTCGAGCCCGCGATCCTGGATGCGCTGCATCGTGGGTTGGACCCGACCTTGCCACCCCCCTATGAGTTCGTTGTACGCGGCAAGCGTGGACTCCAACCGAGTTCCCATGGTGCCCAACCGCTTCGTCACCAGCGACAGGCGTTCGACCAGTAGCTGCGAGAGTCGAAGAATCTCGTCGGCGTTCTTGGCCGAATCCTGCTGCCGCCAGCCGATCGCTACCACCCGCAGCAAGGACAGCAGCGTCGTCGGGGTCGCAATCACGACCCCCTTGGTGAAGGAGGATTCCAATAGGTCGGGATCCTGGCGAAGTGCCATCCCGAGCAATGACTCTGCGGGCAGATAGAGGACGACGAAATCCGGGGCCGAGGAGAACTGACGCTGGTAGTCCTTACTGGACAGTTCCTTGACCCTGTCCTTCAGGGCCTTCGTATGGGCGGCCGCTTGAGCCACGGAAGGAGAGGTTCTCGCGGAACCTTCCAGCCCGGACCGGGTCTCGGCCCCCTCGCCGACCTGAGTAGCCGGGTCCTCTCGCCACAGTGCACTGAGCGGGACCTTTGCGTCGATGACGAGCTGGCGCCCGCCGCCGAGCTCCACAACCAGGTCCGGGCGCAGCACCCCGTCTGAACCGCCCGTGGTGGCTTGCCGACGATAGGAGACCCCCTCGACCAGGCCGGCCGCCTCCACAACGCGCTCGAGATGGACTTCCCCCCAGCGGCCGCGGGTGCCGGTATCCGCCAGCGCGCTGACGACCTTGGTTGTCTCCCGCAGGACCTCCCTGCTCTGGTCGGAGACCTGCCGCACCTCGGCCGCCAACCTCCCATGGCTCACCTGCCGGTCGCGCTCCTGCTCCCAGACGCGGGCCGTGAGTTGATCCAGGGTCGTTCGCACCGGGGTGATCAACTCGTCGAGCGAGACCTGTTGTGCGCGTGCCTGTTCGAGTTCGGAGAAGCGCTGACGCCATTGCGCGTCGGCCTCGGTGAATCGCACCTCGGCGGCGACGGTGCGCACCCGCCACCTTTGGCCCGCCCAGAACCAGCCGATGGCCAACCCGGCGGCCGCAGCCAGCAAGAACCCCAGAAGCAGTATCAGTTGACTCATGGGCGCACCATCGCAGGAACCACCGACATTCCGGCTGGGCGCACTCGCATGACTCCGCTCCCTGGCAGGTCGGCCGCACCGCTTAGGGTTGTCGCGTGAGTCTCACGATCGGCATCGTCGGCCTGCCCAACGTCGGCAAATCCACCATGTTCAACGCCTTGACGCGCAACAACGTGCTGGCAGCCAACTACCCGTTCGCCACGATCGAGCCGAACATCGGTGTCGTCGGGGTTCCCGACGAAAGGCTGGCCACACTCGCGGAAATCTTCGGTTCGCAGCGGATCTTGCCCGCGACGGTCAGCTTCGTGGACATCGCTGGAATCGTCCGCGGGGCCAGTGAAGGACAGGGTCTGGGCAACAAGTTCCTATCCCACATTCGCGAGGCCGACGCCATCTGCCAAGTGATTCGGGCCTTCGACGACGACGATGTCGTTCATGTCGACGGGCGCGTCGATCCGGCCGGCGACATCGAGACGATCAACACCGAGTTGATCCTGGCCGATATGCAGACCCTGGAGAAGGCCATTCCCCGGCTCGAGAAGGAGTCGCGCATCAAGAAGGATCGGCAACCCGTGTTCGCGGCCGCCGAGGCTGCCAGGGAGGTGCTTGATTCCGGAAGGACACTGTTCGAGGCCGGATTCGACACCACCGAGATCCGGGAACTGACGCTGCTTACCGACAAGCCGTTTCTCTATGTGTTCAACCTTGACGACGCAACGATCGGCGACCAGGCTCTGCGCTCCGAGCTTGCAGCGCTGGTGGCGCCTGCCGAGGCCATCTTCCTGGACGCCCAACTCGAGGCTGAGCTGATGGAACTCGACGAGGACGAGGCCCGGGAGTTGCTGGCTTCAGCGGGTCAGGAGGAGTCGGGACTCGACCAGCTGGCCCGGGTCGGATTCGCGACCCTGGGCCTGCAGACCTACTTGACGGCGGGCCCCAAGGAGTCGCGTGCCTGGACCATCCCGGTGGGCGCGACCGCACCGGAGGCCGCGGGCGTCATCCACACGGATTTCCAGCGAGGCTTCATCAAGGCCGAGGTGGTGTCCTTCGACGACCTGGTCGACGCCGGTTCCATGGCGGAGGCGAAGGCTCGCGGCAAGGTGCGCATGGAGGGAAAGGACTACGTCATGGCAGACGGCGACGTCACGGAGTTCCGCTTCAACGTGTGATCGAGTGCTGCGCTTCGGCATGTCAATGCCACCAACGCTCGACGGAGGGAGGTGTACACATGACAGCCTGGCAGATCGAGCCGGTTCGTGATCCAAGGGTCCTGGTGGCCAACTCCGAACTGTTCGACCACCCGGTCACTCTCGCGGGCGCTGCGGACTTCCTGGATCGGCCCGGCCACGTGATCCTGCTGGCCATCGCCA
>CAYMPK010000008.1:25849-27065 GCA_964392145.1 uncultured Actinomycetes bacterium
CCTGCTGGCGCGGGAACCGGGCGGTCGGGGCATCGGGTTCGTGTCGGGAGTGGAAATGCGTCATCCCGACAAACCCCCGGAGATGTTCCTCTATGAGTTGGGTGTTGAGGAGGCGTGGCGCCGTCGCAGCGTGGCGTCAGCTCTTCTGATGGCGTTGTGCGTTGAGGCGCAGCGCCGTGACTGCCGCGGGATGTGGACCGGCGCAGAGAGCGAAAACAGGGCCGCGTTGGCGACCTACCTGGCGCTGGGAGCCGAAATCGATCGGGAATCGGTGTTCGTCACCTGGGACGACCTGACGGCCATGAAGCGGGAGAGGTGAGCGGTCGAGTCCGCGCTTGTACAACCAAACCCCGAAGCCCTGGTACCCGCCATGCTGCGGACGATCACAGCCGCGGCCACAATCGTGAGCCTGAACGGATCGAGGGAGGAGGGATGGCGTTCCGTTTCGACGTGGGATGCGCCCGAGACGGCACCACTAAGCGCTACCGTGAGGCATGGCAGAACCCGCGGACGATGGCTCCAACGACTCCCGTCAGTTCTGGATCGCCGTCATCGTTGGGGTCGTGGCGCTGGCCGCCACCCGGATCTTCCTGCACTGGGGAGTCATCCCGGCGATAATCGGGGGCTTCGCCATCGGTGTGATCTGGTGGTCGATCAACCGATCGTTCTCCGGCGGTAAGTGATCATCGGCAGCGCTCGGGTTCACCCCGCCTGCATTCCCATGATGCCCATCACCGTGAGCATCACGGCGAACAACCCCATCCCCGCCACTTGACCCCATGGTCGCGACTGGCCGTCGCCTCGGGCGGTCGCGATGAAGACAGATACCGCCAGTAGGTAGAAGCCGAAGACGAGGAGGGAGCCGGCCTGTACCCGGATCCCCCAGTCGAACACCACTGCCGCGACGGCCAACAGGGCCCAGGCCAGGTTCGCCAGGCCGACCTCGATCTGGAAGTTGTTGCGCGTGCCACTGGTCCACCCCATGCGGGCTGCGTCCGAGACCGACGGCCAGCAGAGTTGCGATCGTCAGCGACGGCGGCGTCCGCGAGATGGTGAAGAAGCCGATGAACAGTCCGAGCGCGCCCGCGAGGTAGGTCAGTCCCATCAGGACGGCCGCGACTCTGGGATTGGCGGCGTTGCCGTTGTCGGCGTCCCGAGGCTGGTCGGCTGTCGCGGAGGCGTCTGATCCTCCTGTGGTCATGGGTACCCCTTCGAT
>CAYMPK010000009.1:0-17178 GCA_964392145.1 uncultured Actinomycetes bacterium
GCGTTCGGTGACGTCGTGGTGGGTGACGACGAAGTGCTGCTGACCCGGCAGCCACGTGACGACCACGTCGAAGTTGCCGGCGCTGCCGTCCTCGCGCACGACGACCATGTCGCCCTGCGCAGAACGCGCCTGGGAGGCCCGGGTGAGCAGCCGCTCGGCTCGCGCCGGCTTGGTGAACCAGGTCGACCAGGTGCGACCCACCAGATGTTCCGGAGCGCGGCCGAGGGCCCGTTGGATCGCCGGAGTCACGTAGATGACCTTGCCGTCCTCGGATAGTAGGGCGATCACGTCGGAGGAGTGCTGTAGCAGGGACTCGACCCGGGCGTTGGATCGCTGCTCGACGAGTTGGCTGGCGAGGTCGAGTCGGTCATAGGTCATTCCCAGGTTCTGACACAACGACACGACGCCAGCGGTCTCTGTCTCCGACGGTTCCCGCTTGGTCGTCACGGCGAGCAGTCGCGGTCGGGTGGACGGTATCCGGTATCGGTACAGTCCGTTCGGTTCTCGACGCACATCGGCCACGTCGGTCGATCCCTCGTCAATGGCTGATGCGCCGGGGTCGAGCTCGACCTTGCCGGTGGCCCGAGGGTCGTCGAGCAGGTTGCGCATGAATCCGTCCAGGTGGGTCTCGACGAACTGTTCGTCCTGCGCGCGGGTCAGTTCCCTGGTGGCCGAACGCAAGTGGCGTTCTCGCCACAGCGCCTCCGAGTAGCGGTCGACCAGATTGCCGATGCGAAAGGCCATCAACAGGCCCAGGATGATGATCAGGGTGAGGATCAGGCCGGCGATGATCGTGTTGTCGTCGCCCCTGCTGGTAACCACCAACATGGTGGGCACCAACACGGCGACCCCGAGCAGCACCAGTACCCGGACCCGGCCGTTGACGCGATCCAGGGACTCGCCCGGTGGCACGTCGGTCGTCTGTGGGTTGAGTGCGGCGAGTCCGGCGAGTACGAAGAACGCCAGATACAGCAGGTTCATCGGAAGATCGGCGAAGGCCAACGGGTTCGGCCCACGACTGTTCGCGACGCCGACCTGGAACCACAGGTCGGCGACGAGGAAGCACGCCAGCGCGACTGACAACAGCCGCACCCCCGGGTTGGTCGTCCGGTTGGAGGAGAACCAGAGGCGCACCGTGAGGCTGAGCAGCAGCAAATCCAACGCCAGGTAGCCGGTCATCACGAACAGCGTTGACTCATCGAAGGTCGGATTGGCCAGCATCGGGCGAACAGCGGTCGCCAGCAGCACTACGCCGCCGGCCGTCATCACGATGAGGGAATCAACCAGGGTGGTGGGATCCAGGTTGCGCCTGCTTTCCCGCACGAAGATCCCCACAGCGATGATCAACGGCAGATATGCGGCGAGGTAGAGGAAGTCGTAGGTGGCAGGGGTGGTGCCCAGCTCGCCACGCACCCGTGCCATGTCGTAGAGGAAGTCGCCGGCGGTCCACAGCACCAGGCCAACCGCCAGCAGTAGCCATCCGGAACGGGGCCACAGCGGTCGGCGCACCAGGGCGAAGACCACGGTTGCGGTACCCATGACGGCGACCGAGGTGTAGAGCACCGGCGACAGCACGGAACTCTGGTCCACCAGGGAATACGACAGTACAAGCCCGCCGATTAGCGCGAGCCAGATCCTGGTTCCCGGACTCAGCCTCGTCACCCCATGGTTGTCGGCTGGAAGGTGGTCTGACTTGAGGTCGCGGCCGGCCGGTGACGTACCGTGTGGGCGTGCGGGAATACGTGCTGGCGAAGCGGTGGATCCCCTGGCATGTGTTCTGTTTCGTGGTCGTCGCCGTGTTGATCTGGCTCGGCTTCTGGCAATGGGGCGTTGCCGGTGGCCCGCACCCCGCGGGTGCCTCGATAGCGGTCTGGCGCAACTACGCCTATGCGGTCAACTGGTGGATCTTTGCGGCTGTCGCAGTGTGGTTCTGGTGGCGATTCATGCGAGACCAGAAAGCCGTGGACGAGAGGCGTGAAGCCGAGTGGCTCGCAGAGCAGGACGCTGCGGCCCTAGCCGCGGAGGGGGAGGTCGCGCAGCCGCCGAATCCGGAGGAAGGGTAACGTCGGGCGCGTGGCTGGTGCGCTTCTGAGATACCGGATCATGGCCTACATCGTCGGTGTGATGCTGTTGATCCTGGTGGTCGGGATGTTCTTCAAGTACGCCCTGGACAACGAGTCCCTCATCGTGGTGGCCGGACCGATCCACGGATTCCTCTACGTCATCTACCTCATCACGACGGTGGATCTGGCGCTGAAGGTCAAGTACTCGATCGGCCGGACGCTGTTGATCATGCTGGCCGGCACCATCCCCTTCCTGTCCTTCGTCGCTGAGCACTTCGTGGCCAAGGACGTCAAGGCGCGACTGGCTGGGACGTCACCCGCCTGATCCTCGGCGGCTGCGCGGGGCCTGTCCAGCCGCGGTCAGGCCGGTTCGCCGCCGTCGCCGCCGGTCAACATGCGTTCGCGGACGGGCGCCTCCGGCCAGGCCGCCGATGTACTGGTCGCCAGCAGAGCAGCCGTCTCTTCGGCGTCCTGTGGGGTGCCGGTGAGGTAGCCCTGGCACAGGCGGTAACCCAGATCGGCCAGCACCTGCAACTGTTCGGGTACCTCCACGCCCTCGGCGATGACGCTCTCCAGTCCCAGTGACCTGGACAAGTCGAGCACAGCTTTCGCCAGGCCCGAGTGCCGTTCACCCGGCAGGTCGGCAACGAACTCAGCCGCCAACTTCAGGCCGCTGACCGGCAGCGAATCCAGATGTCGCAGGGAGGACCAGCCGGTACCCCAGTCGTCGATGTAGACCTTGACCCCCAGATCGTGCAGTTCCGCCAGCCGTTGGTAGGCCACGCCCTCGCCCGGCAACAGGACGCTCTCGGTGATTTCCAGCACCACAGTGGCGGGGTCCAGATCCGTGCTCTGCAGAAGCTCGGCGACCTCGCTGACGAAGGTGTCCCGGGTGAGTTGGCGTCCTGAGACGTTCACGCTCATCCGCAATTCCCGGTGGCCGGGGTAGGCGTGCTGCCACACCGCCGACTGTGCCAGAGCCTTCTCCATCACACGGGCTCCCAGTCGTGCGATGAGTCCGCTGGACTCGGCGATGCCGATGAAATCCTTCGGAGCCAACAGTCCGCGCGTCGGGTGACGCCACCGGGCGAGCGCCTCGACGCCGGCGACCCCGCCCGTGGTCACATCGACGATGGGTTGGTACACGACGTCGATCTCGTCGTTCTCGAGCGCCTTGCGCAACTCCGTGGTCATGGCCAGTCGCAGGACGGCATCGGCGTGCAGCCCCGGTTCGTACAACTGGTAGCGGTCCTTGCCGCCGTACTTCGCCTGGTACAGGGCCAGGTCGGCGTTGCGTTCCAGTTCCTGCGCGTCGGCCGTGTTGGCGTTGCCGATGGCCACCCCGATGCTCGCGCCCACCGCGACCTCGGTGGTGCCGAGCATCACGGGTTCACTGATAGACTCCAGGATGCGTTGCGCGACCTGGGTGGCGTCTGAGACCGACCAGGTGTTGTCGAGGATCACCGCGAATTCATCGCCGCCGAGACGGGCCGCTGTGTCGCCTTCCCGCAGACACTCGAGGAGTCTCCCCGCGACTGTCTGCAGCAGCGCGTCGCCGGCTGGATGTCCCAGCGAGTCGTTGACGTGCTTGAAATCGTCCAGGTCGATCATCATCACCGCGAAGTCCATCGGGGAGCGACGGGAACGGACGAGGGCCCGGGACAGCTGGTCGCGGAACACCACTCTGTTGCTCAACCCGGTGAGGGCGTCATGGAACGCCTGCTGCCGCAGGGCCTCCTGCAGTTCGTGGCGCTCGGTGACGTCGTGGTGGGTCACCACATAGCCACCCTGCTCGGGTACCCAACGTGCCAGCACGTCGACGTGATTGACCTTCCCGGTGCCATCGCCGGTCGTCAGCGGCCCTTTACCGGTGCCGCTCTCGCGGGCCCGCGCCAGCAATGCATCGGCGGCCTCTCGCTCCTGGAACAGCGTGTGCCAGGGGGTACCCACCAAGGCGTCTCGATCCAGACCTGTGAGGTTCCGAATGGCTGGGGTGATGTATTGGATCCGTTCGCTCTCATCGACAACCGCGACAACGTCCAGGGACTGCGCGAGCAGCGACTCCACCCGTACCGCCGCATGCTCCTCGACCAGTCGCCGGCCCAACTCGAGACGTTCGAACGTCATTCCGACGTTCTGGGCGAGTACCTCCATGCTGGTGTGCAGCGGAGGGTCGAGCGGATGAAGGCTCTCAACGACGAGGGAGGAGCCGGTGACCACCGGGAGGCGGAGTTCCTCGACGCCGTCGGTCGATCCGTCGGCCACCGACCGATCCTCGAGGTGGCCGTCGGTGACATGGCTGGGCGAGGATCCGGCCAGCGACGAGACCCAGTCGGGTACTCGAGCGGCCACCTGCGACTCGTCGCCGACGGCGCTGAGTTCCTGCGAGATCGCCAGCAGGGTCGATCCGCGGCTCACCAACGTCCGGTAGTCGAGCAGGAGGAGGCTGATGCGAAGCGTGATGAGCACTGTCAGCAGCCCGGTCAGGCCGAGCAGCAGGAAGGTCTCGTAGGTGCTCAGGGCCAGGTCGAACGACAGCAGCATGAGAGTTGGCGCCAACATGCAGAGGACCAGCAGCGCCAGCACGCGACCCCGTCCACTGCCCACGGCCTCCGACTCCCCGGGCGGCTCGTCCTCGCTCCGTGGATCGATCGCCGCCAATCCCGCCAGAGCGAAGAAGAGCAGATAGAGGGCATCGGTGCCCTTGTAGGTGGCGGTAAGCAGGGACACCTCGTGGGCCCTGGCGGTCAGATATCCGCTGATCACGTCGGACAGCAGTAGGGCGAGGAAGGCGGCGGCCAGGATGCGGATTCCGCGGTTGGTCGTGTTGCGACTTGCGAACCACAACCGGACCACCACGCTGACGAGCAGCACGTCCAGGATGGCTGCGGTGGCCAACACTGAGACCTCGTTCGGTCCGAACACCGGGTTGGTCATGATGCGATTGAGCACTGTCAGCGTGATGACCAGCGCTCCGACGACCAGCACGATCAGGGTGTCGGTGACTTTCGTGGCATCGCCTCGACCCCGTCGCAACCTGATGAAGAGGACCGCGGCCACGATCATCGGCAGGTAGGCAGCAAGGTGGAGCAGGTCGTACACGGAGGGCACCGAGGTGGTGAGGTCGGCGGCGAGATTGAGTCGCCGCGCGAACTCAGCAAAAGCCCACAGGGCCATTCCGAGCGCGAGCCACGCCCATGCCCACCGGGCGAACAGGGGCCTGGTGACCACGGAGTGCACAACCAACAGCACGCTGCCCACCGAGACGATGGTGAAGGTCACGGCTGAAGCCATCCCGGCCGGCATGATCACGAATCCCACGACAAGAAGTCCGGACACGAAGGTCCAGACCAGCATGGGGCGGGTCATGCGGCTCACGAGGGAGTTGTCGGCACGTCCAGGGGATGGCTTGACCCGTGAGACCGCATCCGTCGGACTCCAACGCCGGGTATTCGGGGTAGCGTGCCTGGGTGACCGTCATGACCTTTACGCCCGATCCGGCGCTCGAGGCACAGCGTCGGAGCGCGCTGCGCAAGATGAAGCTGATCCCCTTGGTCCTGCTCGTCGGGGCGGCGCTCATCCTGCTCATCTCGTGGCATTTCGCCGAGCAGCCCGATGCCGCCGGTTTCTGGGGTTACCTGCGGGCCGCCGCCGAGGCGGCGATGGTGGGCGGTCTGGCCGACTGGTTCGCGGTCACCGCCCTGTTTCGCCATCCGATGGGCATCCCGATCCCGCACACCGCGCTTATCCCCACCAAGAAGGACCAGCTCGGCTCCAGCCTCGGCACTTTCGTGCAGGAGAATTTCCTCAATGAGGCGGTGGTCCGACAGAAGGTGGCCACCGGTGAGCCCGCTCGGCGGATCGGGGAGTACCTGGCAGACGATGAGCACCGCGCCTGGCTGGTCGGTGAGGCCGCCCACGCGGGGGAGGCGGCGCTGAATTCGGTGCGCGACTCCGACGTCCAGCTGCTGGTGCGCAACATGATCTTCACCCAGGCCGGCGCCTATGCCTGGGGCCCTCCCGCCGGCACCCTGCTGCAGGCGGTGCTCGACGATCGGGCGCACGTGGGGGCCATCGACGCGGTGTTCCGCCTCGCACGTGACTGGGTGGCGGCCAACGAGGCGACCATCGTGGATCTGGTGGCCGACCGCGGTCCCGCCCAGGGGTTCTTCCTGGCCAGGGCGGCCCACGAGGCGATCGGTCGGCGCGCACATCAGGAACTGCTGCGCTGGCTCGACGACATCCTTCGCGATCCGCAGCACCGGGTTCGCGACGCGATCGACGGTTGGCTGGTCAACGTCGCTGTGCGCATGCGCGAGGATCCGGAGATGATCGCGAAGGTCGAGCAGTTCAAGTACCAGATGCTCGAATCCGACGAGGTCCAGTCGGCCGTGGCCTCGCTGTGGCCGGCCACCAAGAGGATCCTCCTGGAGGCGCTTGCCGACCCCGACGGCGAACTGCATCGCCGGGCCGGGGAGATGCTGCTGGACCTCTCCGAGAGGCTGCGGTTCGACGCGGACTTCCAGCACCGGGTGGATTCGCGTATCTCCGACGGGGTCGCCTACGTGGCGAATCGCTACGGCCGGGAAGCCACATCTTTGATCACCGACACAGTGGAGCGTTGGGATGCCTCCGAGGCCTCCGAACGGATCGAACTGGCCGTCGGCAAGGACCTGCAGTTTATCCGGATCAACGGCACCGTGGTGGGCGCACTGGCCGGGGTGCTGATCTATGCCGTCGGCACGCTCGTCATCGGTTGACGATCGCCTCCTGGGGCAGCGATACGGCCCGCCAGCAGGCGTGCGCCACCGTGGTCAGGTCGGCCTCGGACATGTCCGCGCCTCCGGCCGCCAACCTGATCGCTGGCGCCAGGCCGAGGTCGAACAGCACCTCGAGCGGAAGACGCAGCAGCCGCGCAGCCATGTCGGGTTGGCGGGCGGCATCGACGAGCGGATCGGGTGGATCCTGCGCCTCGAGGCCCTCGTGGTGGATTCGGGAGTACGGTGAACTCTCTATCTGCACCAGGAATCTGGCGAGTTCGGGGGCTGCTACGAGGTAGCGGTAGACCCCGAACCACAATTGCTCGAACCGGAGCTCCGGCGCATCTTGGGGATGGACCTGATCGACCACGGCAGACGCCAACTCCAATTTGGTCTCCCGGTAGGCCGCCACCACAAGTTCGTCCTTCGACGAGTAGAAGAGGTCGGCGGTACCCGTCGCCACGCCTGCGCGAGCGGCCCCGGCGCTCATGGCTGTGCCGTGCAGTCCGTTCACGGCGACAAGTTCGCGCAGGGCCGCCCGCACCCGCGCGGGCCTATCGGCGCCCATCGTGGCCGATCCGCCGCGGGGTCGCGGGCGGGTGGCTGATCGGGCTGCCGGTTTCACGCCGCGACGGCAGCCGGCACGTCGATGGTCACGCCGGTCTCGCGCTCGGAGACCTCCCACAGGGTCTCGATACCCTTGTTCAGATCCCAGCGGCGCAGGATGGGCTTGCGCACGGGCGGCCCGGTGTTGACGAAGAGGGGTCCATAGCACTCCCCGCCGTGGGCCTTCGGGTCGGTGGCGGCCCGCAACTGCGGTAGCGCCCCCTGCGCCGGGCTCATGCCGGTGCGGGTCGTCAATCCGTGGAAGAACTTTTGCACGGAGCCGCCATTGGTCTCCGCCACACTGACTGCCTGCAGGTCGGTATTCGACAGGCCTGGATGGGCGATGAGGCTCTCGGCGGCGACACCGGCGGCGTCGAATTCCCGCTGGAGGCCGATCCCGAAATGGAAGTTGGCAAGCTTGGATTGCCCGTACGCGCGCCACTCGCCGTACTTGCCGTGTAGGTGCGGGTTCGCGCTGTCGATGGACCTGCCCATATGGTGCGCCGTGCTGGTCACGGTGACGATGCGGGGGGCGCGTGCCCGCAGGACATTGGGCAGCAGGGCTCCGGTGAACGCCCAATGTCCCAGGTGGTTGACCCCGAACTGCATCTCGAACCCATCTGCGGTCTGACGCTCGGGGCAGGCCATCAGTCCGGCGTTGTTGAGCAGGATGTCGATGGTGGGATGGGCGGCGGCGATGGACGACGCAGCCTCGGCAACCGAATCCAGTGAGCCCAGATCCAGCGAGACGAGTTCCAGCGAAGCGTCGGGGATGGTCGATTGGATGTCATCGACGGCGGCCCGGGCCTTGTCCTGGTTGCGCACGGCCATCACGACGTGTGCCCCGGCCCCGGCGAGTGCCCGGGCACTCTCGAGCCCAAGACCCCCGTTGGCCCCGGTGACGACGGCTACGCGGCCGCTCAGGTCCGGAATGTCTGCTGTCGTCCAGGACATCTGGTGCGCTCCTCGAGAAGACTGACTGAATGATCATTCAGCATGTCAGCCCGGACTGCTCCGGTCAACCCGCGCGTTCGACAGCGACTCCGGGCAGGGGTGAGACTTGGGCGGGAGGTTTGAGATGACGACGCAGCAGGCACCGCCCGCGCTGAGGGCCGCAACAGCCGCGGACGTTGCATTTCTCGCATGGGGGATCAACGAGGCCGCTGGCGGGTTGTTCCGCACCCTCTTCGGATCCAGGGCGCCTGCGGTCCTGCAGACGGTGATGGTGCAACCCGGCCATACATTCTCCTACGAGCACGCGGTCGTCGCGGAACGTTCGGGAAGGGTCGTGGGCTTCTGTCAGGGTTACCCCCACGGGACGCCCTCGGGTGAGCTGGCGATCGCCAAGGCTGCCGGTCCGCGAGCCGCGCGGGCCGCGGTGATCGGCCTGTTGGGCCTGCCGGTCGTGGTCGCCCTCGGTCGCCACGACCCCGGCGAGTGGTACCTGCAGGCGATCGCAGTGAGCCCGGCCGGCAGGGGTTCGGGGACCGGTAGCGCACTGTTCGCCGATGCCTTCAGGCGGGCACGCGCCGCCAGGAGCACGACGCTGGCGCTCGATGTGGACACAGCTAACACCCGCGCGATCGACCTGTATCTTCGGCTGGGACTCCGGGTCGCGGCCACCTCGCGACGGGCCGTGCTACTCGGTGACGTGAGTGTGTCGCGGATGACGGCGCCGGTGCTCGCCACCCCCCGATCCGAGTCGGCAACTGGACCTCACTGAGGGACCGAGTACCTGGTCGTGGTCGCCGCGTCTCCTGTGGCCCGCAGGCGTCGCCAGCGACGTAATGCGATCGTGCTGAGGATGAAGCCCGCCAGCGTGACCGGAACCCATATCAATGTCTCGCCCCACGATGGTGAGGCGGCATTCATGACGACGCCGAGACCGCTGTAGATGACCGTTATCCACACGATCGTCGTGATCACCCCCCGTGGCGCTCGACGCATGGGGCCCATGTTGGTCGTCGCGAGAAGGGCGGAAGCCATCACGGCGAGAATGACGACCGAAACCGCGGCGACGATCCGGCCCGAAGCCCCCAAGGGGCCCGAAGTGCCGCCTCCCTGGGTGAGGCGTCCCCAGGGTGCGCCGAGGATGAGCGCCACCTGGAAGGCGAGGGCGAGCGTTAGTAATGCCGCTGCTGCGCGCGCGGGGATCGGGGTGTCCATGCTGGGAGTATATATCTAGTAGATATACTAGGGCCATGGCGAGGCCCAAGCAGACCGATTTGGCGATTCTCGGGGGATTGTCCGTCGAACCCATGACCGGCTACCGCCTGCGAACCGAGATCACCGAGGTGCTCGGACACTTCTGGCACGAGAGCTATGGGCAGATCTATCCCGCACTCGCCAGGCTCGAGCGTGAGGGACTCATCAGTTCGTCGAGGGGTGAGCGGACGTCGTCGAAGGTTTTCGCGCTGACTGCCGAGGGTCGCAAGGAGTTGCGCCGTCGGCTCGCTGAGTCGCCAGAGCATCAGCAACCTCGCAACGCGTTGCTGCTCAGGGTCTTCTTTGGCGCCACCCTGGCTACGGAGGACTTGCGCCGAATGCTCGACGACTACGAAGCCGAACTGGCTGCCGGACTGGCCAGGTTCGCCGGAATCCGGCTGGCGATCGCCGGCGATCCTCTCGCGGCGGTGCACGGCAAGTACTGGCTTGCGACAGTCAGTTCCGGCGAGCATGCGATCCGCGCCCAACTGGAGTGGCTCGCAGAGACCAGGAGAGATCTGCTGCCGTGACGCGGAATCCTGATCGACTGGTATGTCAAGGACGTCGGTGCGCGAACAGAAGGGCTCGCAAGAGGAACCTAGACACCGCGCTCAGCGAGCAAGCCGCGGATGTAGCCGATCTGCCCGGTGTGTTGTGCCAGGTCGTCGACCACCGAGACCAGCCGGACAGCGGCGGTGACGGGCGGATCCCATCGGTCGTCCACGACTCGTTCGAAGTCCGAGGCACTGAGGGAATCGACCACCTCAGACGTCATCTCCTGGGTGGCGCGGTGATAGCCGAGCAGTAGCTGCGGATCGGACACTGTGAACGCCGACACCGCGGTCGCGTCCTGACCGTAACCGATGTCGCCAGGCGGGTAGGGCAGGCCGAAACGGTCTGACCAGCCCTGCGTCAACCACACTTGCGTCGCGTCGGCGACACCGGACAGGTGATCATCCTGGACCCGGGTGAGATGCCAGGTGAGCCACGCGATCGAGTTGGCGCCCGGGGCGGGACGCCAGAGGAGTTCCTCGGAGCTGAGTCCCGAAAGCAGCCGCGGGAGGGCGTCCGCGGTGCGACTGAATCCGTCGGTCAGTAGACCCCGCGCCAGCGCGGCATCCTCTGATGGCATGTGAAACCCCTTCATGGTGGGTGGACTCGCGGCGGTCGGTGGCCGTGATCGATTCCGACTGCCACACCTTAGGGCCAATCTCCGAGGTGACGGGATCCTTGCCCGTCGGGGCACATCCCTGGGATTGCCAGCCCCGACGGTAGCGCCCGCCGCTCGCGGTCCGTGGGCCTCGTGGTTGGGATCGGGCCGCAAGCTTGCTCCGAACGGGTGAGCCTCAGCGGATCGGTCGACCGGAAGGATTCCGGTCCCGGCTGCACCGGAGGAGAATGGAAGCAGGAGGGAAGGATCATGGCTGGGCGTCTTGGCGCAACCCCGCCTTCGGGTCGCGCGCTGCGCGTTGCGGCGGCGGTCGGGGCGGCCGGAGCAGTGGTATGTGGGATTGGATTGGGCGCGGCGCCCCCGGCCGGGGCACATGCCTGGACGGCGCCCCAAATCCAGGCAGCCACAAAGGTCCCCGCCCCACCGAGCGTGGCGGTCGTGAAGAGTCAGATCGCGACCATGACCAAGGTGCACAATCAACTCAACACCCTGAAGTTCGACCTGGCAGTTTTCCAGATCACCACGGCGCCACTCGCTACCCGTATCGACAAGTGGACCCAGAAGCCCTGCGCCACCTATGAGTTGGCCATGCTCGCGAAGCACCGCCAACAGGTCGAGGCCTTCGACAAGCAGGCCGTCGCCGAGCTGCAACTGATGCAGTCGGTGCTCAAGAACGTCACCAGCAAGAAGCCGGTCTTGGTCAGCAAGGCCGCCGTCGACTGGGTTCAGGTGAAGAAGCTCGCCCCTGGCTTCGATGTGGTCTACGAGACCAAGGGTTGGTTCTGGAGTTCGAACGCGCGGACCATCGAGTACATCTACCAGGTGCAGGGGCTGGGCAGCGTCACCGGCCAGGTCAACGCCATCGCCGCCGTGAACAAGGGGATCGGTCAGTCCGTCGACCAGTTCGTCAAGGCCGCCAACAAGAACTGATGTCCCAGCTGCTGGCGTCGGTGGCTGCGAACCCCGGAAGATCCGTCCGGCGCAGGGCAGCGGAATGCACCATCATGATCCCGTGACCAACCGACTCTCCGAAGCCCTCTCGCCGTACCTGCAGAGCCACGCTTCGAACCCGGTCCACTGGCGGCAGTGGGGTCCAGAGGCCTTCGAGGAGGCCCGCAGCCGGGACGTGCCGGTATTCCTTTCCGTCGGGTACGCGGCCTGCCACTGGTGCCACGTGATGGCACACGAGAGTTTCGAGGACTTGGGGACCGCGGAGGTGCTCAACCGCGGATTCGTATCCATCAAGGTCGACCGCGAGGAACGGCCGGATGTAGACGCCCACTACATGACTGCGACGACCGCCCTGACCGGTTCCGGCGGCTGGCCCATGTCGGTGTGGCTTGATCATGACGCGCGCCCTTTCTACGCGGGAACCTACTTCCCTCCCCAACCGAGATCCGGGATGCCGTCTGTCGTCCAGGTGCTGACCGCCATCAGCGACGCCTGGACAACTCGCCGCGATGAGCTCGATGCCGCCGCGGGCCGGATCACCGCGGCCCTTCGACCTGAGACGTCCGCGCACGTGGCGGCCGCGGATCTCGCTGGCTCCACCGATGAACTGGGGGCTCTACTCGAGGATGCGGTCGGGCGCCTGGCCCGAGACTTCGACGATGTCAGTGCCGGCTTCAGGGGTGCCCCCAAGTTCCCACCGTCGATGGTGCTCGACTTCCTGCTGCGACACCACCGGCGCACCGGCGATCTGCGGGCGCTGCGGATGGTCGAGGCGACCTGCGATGCGATGGCCCGCGGGGGACTCTACGACCAGCTCAGCGGCGGCTTCGCCAGGTACAGCGTGGACCGCGATTGGGTGGTGCCGCACTTCGAGAAGATGCTGTACGACAACGCCTTGCTGCTCGGCGTGTATACCGACCTCTTCCGCGCGACCGGTAGCGAGTTCGCCGCCCGGATCGTCAGACAGACCGCCGAGTTCCTCCTTTCCGACCTCGGTACCGACGAGGGTGGATTCGCCTCGGCGCTGGATGCCGACTCGGCGCCGGTCGATGATCCTGCCGGACGACCGGTGGAAGGAGCGTTCTACGTCTGGCAGCAGGCGGAGATTCATGAGGCGCTGGGCGAGACCGACGCTGCCTGGGCCGTCGACCTGTTGCAGGTGACTCCGGGGGGCACGTTCGAGCGCGGCTACTCCACCCTGCAACTGCGTCGTGAACCCGATGATCAACAGCGGTGGTCGCGAGTGCGTGCGGCGCTGCTCGCGGCTCGATCGCAGCGCCCCCGGCCCCAGCGAGACGACAAGGTGGTTGCGGCTTGGAACGGACTCGCCATCCGTAGCCTGGCCGAGGCTGCAGTGGTGTTCGACGAGCCGGCCTGGATCAGCGCGGCGGTCGGCGCGGCCGAGCTCATGAGGCGTGTGCATTGGCGCGATGGACGTTTGTCCCGGGTGTCGCGGGATGGGCGAGCGGGTGAGGCCCCGGGCGTCCTCGAGGACTACGCAGACGTGGCCAACGGATTGTTGGCGCTGTATTCGGCGTCCGGGGACGCCCGTTGGGCCGCTTTCGCCGGGGAGTTGACGTCGGTGATCATCGCCGACTTCGCCAGTGATGCCGAGGGTTGGCGGGACTCCTTGCCGGACCCCGCCGGCCTGCTGCCGCCATCATTCGACCCGAGCGATAATGCCTACCCCAGTGGTGGGTCGGCCGCGACCGCGACACTCGTGTCGGTGGCGGCTCTCGGGCTGCGACTCGGGCAGGCACGGCTGAGCGATGGCCGCGGAGGTCGGTGGGATGCGGGCACCCTGCGCTCCCAGGCCGAGGCGCGACTCTCGGCTCAACGGACACTGATGGCGCGCCACCCGCGGTTTGCCGGCGGCTGGCTCGCGGCAGCTGAGGCGGTCGTGGATGGTCCGTGGCAAGTGGCGTTGGTGGGCGAGAGGGAGGATCCAGAAGCCAGGGAACTCCTCAGGACCGCCGTCCTGGCACAGCGCCCTGGGATGGTGCTCGCCCGTGGCGGTGACGCAGATGACGTCGGCCTGCTGAGCGGTCGGCCGGGGTTGAACGGTCACCCCACCGCGTACGTGTGCCGCGGTTTCGTCTGCGATCTGCCGGTGACGTCCCCAGCCGAATTCGACGCCCAACTTCGACGGTGAGTCGACGCCAACACGTTCGACCCCCCGGCCGGGGTCAGTCCGCGAACCGGGCTCAGGCAGCCGCCACGCCGAACACGACCACCGCCACCGCCGCCCAGTGCGTGGCGAAGCCCCCCAAGGTGAAGGAATGGAACACCTCGTGGAACCCGAACCATCTCGGCGACGGGTTCGGACGGCGAAGGGCGTAGATCACGGCTCCGGCCGAGTAACACACGCCGCCCGCAGTCAGCAGTGCCAGAATCGCCAACCCGCCGCCGTCTGCGATGTCCGGCATGAAGAAGGCCGCGGTCCATCCGAGGGCGAGATAGACCGGGGTGTACACCCATCGCGGCGCCTTCAGCCAGAAGACCCGGAACAGCGCTCCAGCCACCGCCCCGACCCAGACCAGCCAGAGCATGGTCGCCGCCGTACCCGGGGGCAGCAACGCGGCCGCGAACGGGGTGAAGCTACCCGCGATCAAGAAGAAGATTCCGCAGTGATCGATGCGCCGCAGCACACCGTGGGTGCGCGGCCCCCAACTGCCGACGTGCAGCATCGCGCTGCTCGTGAACAGCAGCACCGTTGATACCGCATACACCGCCACGGCGACGCGCAGATGTGATGGCGAGGCGACAACAAGCAGCATCCCGGCGAGCACCGCGACAGGGGCAGCTCCGAGGTGAAGCCAGCCGCGCAACTTCGGCTTCAGGTCGGCGAGCTCGACCGCCGGGAGGACACCCATGGCCGTCAGGGTGTCATCAATCGCCGCAACTGGCCAATCCGGACTCGCGGACTCCGACGATGGAGCCGTTACCCAGGGTCCCGCAGACGTCACGGCCGACGCCTGGTCGCTGCACGCCCCGCCCCTTACACTGGCCGTTGTGGCAGATGTGACCTGCGTTGACGGCTCGGTTCTCACCGTCGTTCCGGACCCGGTACTCGATCGGGACGATGTGCCGTATGAGATGGCGCTGCGACTGGTACGCGACGGCGAGCCGTTCGGCATCGTCGGGGAGCGCTGCGGCTTCTTCCTCGCGACGGTCGCTGTGCGATTGACGCGCGCCATCGCCGAGAGCGGTCCGATCGCGGACGACGGCTTCGGGGGCCCCTGGGTGGATCCCGCGGATCGGTTCCCGCCGAGCTCGATGGAGGCCGGTGTGCGTGCTTGGGCTGCCGATGCCGACCGGGACGCCGACGACACCTGGCGGCAATTGATCCGATACCTGCCACGGGAACGGTCCCTATTCTCCTTCCGTCGTCGAGATCCAGACGACCCGGCCCGCCTGGGCGAACTGCGCTGTTCGCTACGGACGTCGAAAGTATGGGTGGAGAGCGAACCCGGTGGTCCCGGTCGCTGGAAACTTCGGGAGCGTGCGGTGCTCGACGCCTGGGGCGAGTCCGGGGTTGGGGTGAGGGCGGTGCTGACCGCCCCGGAACTGCTCGCCTTCCTGCGGGTCCTGCTGGCACAGGCGGACGCCATCGGCATCACCTACGCCGACACCGGCCCGATCGACCTGCAGCGTCCCGTCGGCTGACTCGCCGCCGAGGCTCGCCTCGGTGGCCCGGTCGCCGGTCTCATCTCAGGTGGCGCCGCAGACTCCGGAGGGTCCGCTGTGGCAGAGTTGTGAAGGCCGGCCGCCAACGGGGCGACCGACCTGCGAAAGGCAGCCGGGTATGGGTGTGCGTGATGTCGTCTACGACATGTATGCGCGCCATCTCGTGCGCGATCTTGCGGCGAACCAGATGCCCAAGCACGTCGGGGTGATCCTCGACGGCAACCGGCGTTGGGCCAGTCTGCAGGGCACCGGCTCGGAACACGGCCACCGGGCCGGGGCAGCCAAGATCGAGGAGTTCCTCGGGTGGTGCGAGGACGCCGACGTCGAGGTCGTGACGTTGTGGTTGCTCTCCACGGACAATCTCGAACGGCCTGCGGGCGAGCTCGATGCACTACTGCACATCATCGAGGGAACCGTGACCGATCTGGCGGAGACTGGGCGGTGGCGCATCCACCCGGTGGGCGCGCTGGATCTGCTGCCAGCCGGCACGGCGGAGGCAATGAAGGAGGCCGAGGCCGCCACCAAGGATGTGGACGGGCTGCTGGTCAATGTCGCCGTTGGGTACGGCGGTCGCCGCGAGGTGGTCGATGCTGTGCGCGGCCTACTCGCCGAGCATCATCAGCGCGGCACCTCACTTGAGGACCTCGCCGAAGCACTGGACGCCGAGCACATTGCCGAGCACCTGTACACGCGCGGTCAACCCGACCCGGATCTGGTCATCCGGACCTCGGGTGAGCAGCGGCTCAGCGGCTTCCTGCTGTGGCAGAGCGCCCACTCGGAGTTCTACTTCTGCGAGGCCTATTGGCCCGACTTCCGTCGAGTGGACTTCCTGCGGGCGCTGCGGGCCTATTCCCAGCGCCAGCGCCGCTTCGGCACCTGAGGCGCGACGACACCTGAGAACCGCGGGTGCACCGGTTGCGCGCCATGTCGGTGGCACCGCCTGCGGCTTCCCATCGCGCGTCCGCGACGCGATGCCCGGCCGGATCAGTCGCTGGCCGACGTGTCCGTCAGTCCGGTCTTGATCAGGTTCATGACGCCTGCATCAGCGAGGGTGGTCACGTCCCCGATCTCCCGGTTCTCGGCCACATCGCGCAGCAGTCTGCGCATGATCTTCCCCGAGCGCGTCTTCGGCAGTTCGCTCACGACCAGGATCTGCCGTGGCTTCGCGATCGGCCCGATGGCAGTGGCCACGTGCCCGCGGAGGGTGGCAACGATCTCCTCGTCCTCCTCGGCGGTGCCGCGCAGGATGACGAAAGCGACGATTCCCTGACCGGTCATCTCGTCGGTGGCGCCCACCACGGCCGCCTCGGCCACGGCCGAGTGCGACACCAGGGCCGATTCCACCTCAGTGGTGGAGATCCGATGCCCGGACACGTTCATCACGTCATCGACCCGGCCCAACAGCCAGAGGTCGCCGTCGGCGTCCTTCTTCGCGCCGTCGCCTGCGAAGTAGTACCCGGGGAAGCGTGACCAGTAGGTGTCCTTGAACCGTTGGTCGTCACCCCAGATGGTGCGCAGCATGGATGGCCATGGCTCGGTGAGTACCAGGTAGCCACCGGCACCATCTGGTACGGCCGCGCCCGTGTCGTCGACCACCTCGACCGCGATCCCTGGAAGCGCCACCTGCGCCGAGCCGGGCTTCGTGGCCGTGACTCCGGGCAGCGGGGCGATCATCATGGCACCCGTCTCGGTCTGCCACCAGGTGTCCACGATGGGGCAACGATCGCCGCCGATC